>NZ_LXJL01000064.1:0-7718 GCF_001641215.1 Gardnerella sp. 30-4
TCTTTATATAGATTATTAGACGCAATACTACTATCTGAAAGTATCATAGAAGTCAACAAACCAGTATCAGCCATATAACATTTTACTAACGCATCATCTGCATTAAGATTCAATCCCACATTTGGATCTGTAGATTTATAGCAATTATTTGTAATACTCGCATCCGAAAGCCAAAAAAACGCATCCTTATAGTCACGCATACGAGCATTCTTACCCAAGGAAGTAATCCTATATCTTTTTTCATGCCTGGAAAGCTGTGCTGGTATTCCATCAAACACAGCCATAACTTTCATTTCATAACCTTTTGCAAACTTTGCAGCATCCTGCCTATAGAGCGAAAGAATACGACGCTTAACCCTATCTACTCGAGTAAAATCTCTCGAATCAACATATTCATTTACAGATTGCGGCATGCCACCAACTAGCATATATTCTCTAAAAAGTCGCATCGCTTTTTTATGTAAAGCATCTGGCAAAGGATTTAACGCATCAAATGAATTTTTAATAACTTTCGATAGATTTTCTTCTCCAAAAGCCCACAAAAATTCTTCAAAATCAAGAGGATACATGCGTTCTTCTTGTTCTTCAGATGGAATCAATATTGTTTCAACATTATGTTTAATAGACAATAACGAGCCAGTCTCTATATAGTCGTATCTGCCATCTGCAACTAGTTGTTTTACAAATTCTCTAGCCTGTGGGAAAAATTGCACTTCGTCAAAAACCATTACCGATTCACGGTTATAAAGTTTCACACCATACAATGCAGATAGGTACGTAAAGAAAGTGCTTAAATCTGAACGATAATCTTCAAATAGCCGAAGCGCATCTTTTGATGCTTGCGAAAAATCAATAAGAATATAAGACTTGTATTCGTTTCTTGCAAACTCTTCAACTATAGTACTTTTCCCAACTCTTCGAGCACCTGTTACTAAAAGCGCTGTTGAACCGCGATCAGCATTCTTCCAATCGAGCATTTTTTGATAGAATTTTCGCCTTAACATATAACACCACTCTTAATTACCACAAAACCGTTGAAAATACTATTGTTTTATAGTATATATTTCACGAAAATCAATGTCAATTTATGCTAAATTTTCACGAAATCAGGGGTAAATATATGCCGAATTTTCACGAAAATCAAGGTGTTATTTCTCTAAATCTTCGCAACACGCTGCATTACAGCAATTCTAAGCAGTTATATGTTTGGCATGAGCAAGTGAAGCAGCACGGCGGCGGCGCTTGCGAACCGCGGCAATAATCATCGTCGTAAGAATCACCGCGCAACCAATAAGCGCGAGCACGAACATCGTCATCCAAAGCGGCCACTGCAACTTGTCCCCAGGAGCGGAAACTGGATCCGGCAGCACGCGATAGCCCGTAACCAGCAACCTCTGCGTATTCACACCATACGGCGTACACGTAAGCAGCGTCGCTAAATCTCGCCCATTCTCGCGTTGAAGCAACCTAATATCATGCGGATCGACTACGCTAATGCGGAACACCTTGTAACGTAAGGTTTCGCCTTGTATGTCAAAATAGAAATAGTCGCCCTTCTTCAACTCCACTAAATCATCAAACATGGTCGCATTCGGCAAACCCGTATGCGCCGTCACAACAGCGTGACGCGTTTTGCCACCAACCGGCAAATCCGTGCCATACAAATGCCCAGCACCATACGCCAAAACCTCCTGCGAACTACCGTGATAAATCGGCAGCTTAACGCCAATCTTCGGGATTTTCACGATACCCATAATCCCCATTGGCTCATCCAGATGCTTCGCATATTCCTTATACTCCGGCGTCTTCATATAATCCGTCGTGCCATCGTAAGGATCAGCCGTAATAATCGACTTGTGGCGCGCATTATAACGACGAGCCGCGTTCAAAATCTTCTCGCGAGCGCTCGCAGTCTGCTTACGACTCAAACGATCATACGCGGTAGAAATCTCCTTCGACACCTTGTTATTCCACAACGTTGACGCAATCGGGTACGTGAAGCACAAAATTGCTGCAAGTGCGAGGGCAATTGGCTCAAGAGTGCGGCGGAGTTTGGATTTGGGTTTTTTCGTTGGCTTTGGTGCGGGTTTTGATGCGGGTTTTGATGCGGTTGATGAGTCTTGAGTTGATTCGGTTGCAGGTTTTGCTTTAGACTGATTGAAGAAAGCATATACTTTTGTAACAACTTTGTTTAATTTCATGCTTCCTCCTTGTGAAGTTTATATGCGTAAATACTTGCTTGATGTGGCGCGAGTTTTGGGGGCTGGTGTTTGGCTGGTGGATTTCTGAAGTGGATGTGAGTGGTGGGTGTTACTTGTCTCGCAGCGCTCCGCTCTTATACCTTACTTGGACTTAATGGTTGCGTAGTTAAGTTTAGTTTTTTACTTACTTTCTCTGCAAAAATAGTATTCGTCAATAAGATTATTACTATCGTTCCGCTTTTATATTGCTCGACCAAGCAACACCCACCCCTCACTCGTAAATTCACACATCGTTGTTTTGTGGTGTGGTAGGAGTGCTTGGCGTGGTGTATGCGGCAGCAATGACGTTAATGTCCTTTGGACAACAAGCAATCAACGTCTGCAGAGCAATAATGCTAAAGTTCACTAAGCAATAAATAATCGACGTTTGCAAAACATTACTGCAAAGATTCAGGAGGTTTGGGGGAAATACGACCTTTATTTTACGCGACTGTAAAATTTCTGCCGGATTCGAGCGCGTAGCCGACCGTTTCTGTACATGCACGTAAAGTTTATGCCGCTTGTTAGCGCGCAACCGACCGTTCCTTTACACGTGTGTAAAATTTCTGCCGCTTGTTGGCGAGAACACGACTTTTTCTTTACGAGGCTGCAAGAGAACAATCATAAGAGCAAGTGAGTCTAGGATTTAGTTCAGTAAACCCTAGACTCACACTTTGCTATTAGACTACAAGACCAGCTTTAGAAAGCGGATCAAGCGTTCTGCTGCTGTTCTTCTTCCTTGCGATTGCGCACGTACATAATCACGCTCGCAACAATAAGAACTATGCCCACAACAGCGAAAATCAGCACGCCGTAAGCACCAGTTGCAGGAAGATTGAACCAGAAGCTCTTGCCGTTGTCGCCGCCCTTAAGTGGGAGGTCCTCAAACGGCTCAGCCGTAGTCTTATCTTTCTCAACAGTCACAGCATGAACTACAGGAGAAATCGCATAACCCTTAGGAGCTTTAACCTCAACAAGATAAACAGGAACACCAGCGCGAGTCTTGTATGCCTTCGCGAAGTTACCTTTAGAATCTGTTGTAGCAGTCTGCACATCAGTAGTAGCAGCGCCAGCTGGCTGGGAAGCACCAGCTGCAGCAGCATCATTAATAGTTGACGCAGCCTTGCAAGCATCAATCGAGCCAAGTTCCTTATTTTCCTTCAGACCTTGAGCGCAAGCATCAGCCTTAGCCTTATCAGCAAAAATCCTGAACTCAGCATTTTCAAGCGGCTTCTCTTCATTACCTTCCTTATAGAACTTATGCACCTGAAGGAAACCAAAGTCAATAGTCGCCTGAGAATTCTTAGTATCTGGAATGATTGGCGGCAAGTCACCCTCATTCTTCTCATGAGCCTGGAAGAAGCCGGACTTGTTTACAACCTCATCCTGCGATTTATCCTTCTCAGCAACACTATCAGTGCCAGTCGGAGCTTTAGTGTTCTTGTAAGCATCACTAAGCTCAAACTCAAGATCAACCGTAACCTTAGGTGCTTCTTGACCTTCAGTAACGTTATTCAAGGCAGTAGCAATCTTACCTAAGCCATCATTATTAAACGTTACAAGAATACGCTTATGACCAGCAGCAAGATCCGCACCACCAGCATCAGAAGACGAGTTTACAACACTAACGGTGTACATATCTTTATTTTGATTGTCTTTTTTATCAAGACTAGTTTCGCCAATCTTTACATGCTTCACAACACTTGCATCAATAGTCTTGAAGGCAGCGGTTGGAGCATCATCGAAGACCTTATAACCCTGAAGATTAGCAGCCGTCAACTTACCATCTTTAGGCTTAGCTTTGTTCACTTCCGCAGTAATTGTAAAAGGCACTTTATCCTTAACGCTAGCGAACTTAGTCTTATCGTAAACCTTCTGAATAGTAGCCGATAGATCCTTGTTCTTCGGCGTCACAACAGGATTATAGTTATACGAAACAGTCGTCTTTGCATCCTTGCCCTCGCTAGTAGTGTACTCCGGCAAAGGAAGTGTCATATAGAAGGATTGCAAATCCGAAACACCATAGCCCTTAGGCGCGTTAGTTTCCTCAACCTTATACAAGCCAAGATCAAGATTATTCTTGCCATCACCAAACTTGGCTATACCTTTATCGTCAGTGTTCTTCGAATCAATAACGTTAGTAGTATCAAGCTTGACTTCTGCATCAGTGCCACTGTCTTTAATAGTGTGATCGTTCAGCTTAGTAACAAGCTTTGCAATCTTCTGCCAAGACTCAAATTTGCTAAGATCTAAGTTAACATACTTGTCACCTTCCTTAACAGAAGTGACTTTAGTCAATTTGAAAGTAGCGTCTTTAAGCGGCTTAAAACCAGTTTTGCATTGAGGATCTGTTTGTGTCTGAGAAGTAGTAGAGTTATCATCATTTGCCTTCTTCACGCACTTAAGAATGGTTATAGTACCATTCTTTGGAGCGTCAGTCTCCCACGGAGCCTTAGGATCCTTAGGATCCGTATTCGCAGGATGTTGCGGAACAACCGGCTTACCAGCCCATGCAACTCCAGTCATTGTTACAGCGCCGGCGACGCACAGCGTGCCAGCCATAGCAAGCGACGCAATCGCCGCCACGAATTTATTAGTGAACTTTTTCATGTTCACTCCTTTCATTTGCCGTTTTACGGCAACTAGAAAATTAATTTGCATTGATAATGCTCATACGAGTAAAGTTTTAAAATTTTTGGCATTTACCTTGTTTTATCACGCTCCCGAATCCCGAAAGACTGCGCAATAAAACAATACGCAATAAAACAATGCGCGAAACAGGAAGGCTTTATGCGCAAATGCGTACGTAGTCGCCTTATGCGAAGCACGGCGAGTAAATGCATATACAACTGCTTCATACGTAATTGCATAAGCCTCGCCACCTTCCCAAAATTAATTTGCGACCTCGCTCACTTTGACTTACCACAAAGCCAGCAGCCAGCAGATTCACCAACAGAGCGGCAAGAATACCCAGCTGCAAATTCCAACTCTGCCCACCCGTGTGCGGCAAAGTAAAATTGCTCACCGAATCAATATTGAGCGTAAAAGCAGCAAAATCCTTATTTTCTTTAAGAGACTTATCACCAGCTAATGCCTTATCAATGTCCGTAGGCGTTTGCTTGCCAGATTGAGCATTGAACGCTTTAGGCTTTAGCGCGTACACAACGCACTGGTAATTGCCAACCTCAGTCGGCTTTATACTCACTTCCATAGAAGTTTGAGACGCAACGTTCTTCGCAGTACATTCTTTATCCCCATCATTTGCCTTATTGCATCTAGTTTGCTTCGTATCCTCAGGCACACTCAGACCAAGCTCGGCAAGATTACTGCTCCAAGTCTTGTATTCAAGAGGCTCCTCAGCTTGCGGCGATCCAGCAGTTTGAGACGGCTGCGACGGTTCAGAGGGTTGCTCAGATCGCGAGACAGCGCCAATATTAGTGCCACTTGAGCCACTTCCAGCAGAACCACTTCCACTCGAGCCAGTACCGCCAGTCGAAGCGCCACCACCAGCATTATCCTTCTTCTTTTCGCCCTTAGAGCACAGCACGCGCAATGTAATCTTATTCTTGCTATCCGCCGCAGAAGTAGCATCAATAAACGGCTTAAGCTCCATACCGATCATTGCAGAAATCTTGTTATTCTTTTCAGACAATGCCGTAGGACTACCATTAAACGGATACACCTTCAGTGTAAGAATTTCTGGCGGCTTCGGCTTATCTCCAAACTGGATTGTTATCTTCTTATAATCCCAGTCAATGCCTTGCTTAATAGACGCTTTATTAGTCCACTTATCTTCAACAATGTTTTGTTCTGGCTTTTCAAACAGAGATTGCTTATTAGTTTCTACTCTAGTATCAAACTCGTCTAATACTGTAGAATATACCTTAGTTTTACCGTTTCCTGAGTTTCGCTCTAATTTAAATTCATCATCTTTTTTAATAGCAAACACTTTGCACTCAAAAGTCCCAGACTTCGTAGGCGTTCCAGTAATCCAGCTTTGAGAGCGCTCAGTATAATCATCATTTTCATACACAGCAGAATTCTCTGCATTTTTATCAGGTCGATTCTGATTTTCCTTATGCTCGAACTGAGTCTGCGTACCTAGACTCAAACCATTAACACTGCCTACCGTATAACTGGCATTATCATCACTACCAGTTTCATGGCAAATCATACGATGATAGATAAAACCAGGCTTATCTTTCGATTGCGATTCAATAAAAAGCTTATTGTCAATAGGATCGTAAGTGTCTTTCTTATCAGTACTGCCAGTAGCACTTCCTTCAGTACCTCCGCTAGGAGCTGAACCCTTAGACTTTGGTTTTATAGTAATTCTATTACCGCTTACAGAAACTTTATCATCCTTTTTCCCAAAATCGTATAAGCTCAGCTTTAAATCACCAGATTCAGCCTTAGGCAAATCATCCTTAGCAAGTATCGCTTTAATCCTAGTGCTGGATTTAGAACCATTTGGATAATGTATTACAACATTAAACCTATATGTATTATCTACTAGCCATTTGCTTGCAAAAAAACGTATAGAACCATCGCTATTAGATACACCCTGCGTAGATTTAGCAGTGTAGCTATCATTCTTATCATTCTCACCCTTGAAAAAAGCATACTTTACGGAATCATTAGTTTTACCATACTTCTCCAACCCAAGCCAAACGCCATTAGGTAATGTTTGCTGCACAATACCAGCAACTTTTATTGTTGGGGTAATAATCTGAGGAACCCTATTATAAGACTCGCCATCCTTGCCTTTAATGTTTATTGTGTCTTTATTACCTTTATCTTTACTACCATAAGTAATGCTGTAGCATTTTACAGGAGTATTATACTTTTTATTATTCTTGCACACTTCCGGAAGTTCAGGCTTTTTCTTCACACTTCTGTCAGTGCCTTTAACAGATTCCGTAGAGGCGCCTTTCTTTTGGGCATCTTTAGCTTTTTTATTTACAGCAGTCTCATTTACAAACTTCTCAGCCTTAGGCTTATTGACACCATTGTTACTAGCAGGGTTCTGCTTTTCAACAGACTTTAGCTCACCATCATTCTTCTTTAAAGTATCAGAAGAGCCAGTATTTTTCTTATCATGCTCAGCACTATTAGATTCACTCTGATCAGGCTGCTTATTCGATTCACTATCGTTTTTAGCAGAACCAGCCTTCGCGCCCTCAGCCTTCTCAGTAGAAGTAGCACTTTCACCAGTACCTTCGCCAGCACTTAGAGCAGAAGTTGGAGCAATCACAAAAGTAGCAAGCAACATTGCAATCGCCACGAAAAAAGCAAATAACGAACGACGAATTGAGCGCACTAGTCGAAGGAAACGGCTAAATATATGCGAATTAAACATATACACCTACCTTCTAATCTGCAAAGCTTACGAATCATGATGTCATCATTACGATGACACTTAAAAAAAAAAACAACTCAATTACTCTGCTTAAACACTCAGCACTATACCCCCCCCCC
>NZ_LXJL01000065.1:0-7640 GCF_001641215.1 Gardnerella sp. 30-4
TTATAAGATACAAAAATGCCACTTCATAAACCATAATGAAGTGGCATTATTAATATCTTGTGGGGCCTCAGGGGCTTGAACCCTGGACCGACGGATTATGAGTCCGCTGCTCTAACCGACTGAGCTAAAGCCCCACGCTAACAAAGTTAGCAACGACTAGATTAGCACATACCCATAAACGTCGCCAACTCAGTGAGTCGAATTTTTGACCTTGCTTAGGATTACTGAGCTTGAAATCCCGATGATTTCAAGCTCGGTCAGAACGTCCAGATGCGAAGTTATCAAGAGCACCAGTTTTGCGCAAAGCTAAATACACAAACCACACAAGCACTCCAGAAAGCAGCAATCCACTAATAAGCTCATTAAGCATGTGAATAGTAATATAAGTTGGAGCCTTACCTTGATACTTAGTAAATGTTAAGTAAACTCCATACTCAAACGCTACCAATAATCCAGATACAACGCTTAAAGTCAAATTAAACTTTCGCAAACGGAAAATTAAGAACGGAATCTCCGCAAACACACCCTGCAAAAGTGCGGAAATAAGCGTATCTCGCATATTAAACGGAGTTCCAAGAAGCACCTGTACAAATGCTGCAACAACATTTACATACACTGCAGAACCTGGTTTACGAATAAGCAAAACTGCAAGAGTTCCAGACAAATACCAAACACCATGCGTGATGCTTGCAAAACCAGGAAGAACAGCTGCATTCAAAGTACGAATCAAAGGAATAAACACCAAGCCATAGCCATACAAGATAACGCCAAAAACAGCAGCAAGAGCAGCACCTAATGCGATATCTGCAACACGCCAACGCATGCTTACAACCCTATTAATACTAGAAGCAGCATTACTATCCACTTGATCCGTTACACAATTAGATGATTCTAATCCATTATTATTTGTATTGAAAATATCGCTCATAGGAAATCCTTTTTTAAGCTGCTGCGCATTGTAAATTACTGAATTGAATACTTCCTGACCTACGCAGCCCGGGCAGAAGTACCAATGAGAAAGTGTATCATCTCTAAAAAGCACAACATACCTTTTGTGATATTTAATACATTGTCAGATGTTATATCGATTTATAGAAAAAATATATGAAAAACTAATTGCTGCGCAAAAATAGGGTAAGCAGTAAAAATAGAAATACAAAAATCAGAAATACGAAAAACGAAAAACGCCGCTGGAAACCCAGCGGCGTTGTAATTTGTACCCCCTAAGAGAGTCGAACTCTTGTTGTCAGATTGAAAGTCTGGTGTCCTAACCGTTAGACGAAGGGGGCTTCGAACCAAACCATATGATGTTAACACTCAAAAAAGAGTCGCGCAACTCACGGCGTGTTGAGGCTAAGTACAACTGCAAAGCTACGAGAACAGCGGCGGCAAAGCATTATTGTACTATGTAGGTGAAGTCGTGAATCGTGCGACCAGCTTCCAAGCCTTTGCGCTCAAAATTCGTAAGAACTCGACCAGCAAAGCGCTCAGACTCGCTAAAATCTGCGTGCGGAAGAGCTGCTGCAGTATCAGCTGTACCTTTCCCTACATGCTCAATTGGAAGACTTGCGCTTAATTCGCCAATATTTGCAAAATCTTCGCGAGAATCCATAATCTCATGCACATGCAAAGCGTAGTCCTCAATATCTGTAGCAATGCGCCACGCACCCCCTCTACGCAACGCCTGGTGTATTGTAGAGGCAAGCTCTGGCTGCACAATACGACGCTTATGATGGCGCATTTTAGGCCATGGATCCGGGAAGAAAGTCCAAACTTCTTCTAAAACTCCGCAGTCGCACGCAGCGAAGAAATCAGGAGCGTTAATTTGCGCAATACGAAGATTAGTCAAACCTTGCTTTCCAGCAAGAAGCATTGTGTGAGCAACGCCTGGATCATAAACTTCAAGCGCTAAAAAGTTAGTTTCCGGCAAACGTTCAGCTGCAGCAACAATGTTTTCGCCTTGCCCGGAACCAATTTCAACAATAAGCGGATTATCATTCCCCCACTTATCGCTAATCCAATCATGCGTAATGTTCAAATTTTCGCGCAATCTAAATGAGCCAGGCGCTTCAGTAACGTCTAGCAGGTACTGAGTTGCATAACGCTCCTGAGCGTGCTGTAAACGCGCATCTAAGCGCCCAGAACGACGCACAAACGACAATACAGTGCGTTGCTTGGCTTGCATAGTGTTTTCGTTTTCATTTTCAATGCTCATGAGATTACTTTCGTTATTTGGGCTATATGCCTTTAGTTTAAATTCGCATGATTTTAGTCATGCTCGTACGCATCGCTTTTATGCTACCAAAAAGTATAAAAAAGCAGCGAAAGTTGTTAAACAAACGCTGCTCAATTAATTCTTTAGCAAATACAATTTTTAGGAGAACAAGTCACGCGCAGTATTGTCGTTCGGAGCATCCTCTACTTTGATATTCACTTGTGCTGGGCTTAGCAAAAATACCCTAGGAGTCACACGCTCAATAGAACCGCGAACACCAAATACAACTCCAGCAGAAAAATCAACAATACGATACGCAACCGATTCAGTTACACCAGTAAGGTTTAAAACCACTGGAACACCGTCACGCAAAGCACGACCTACCATTTGCGCATCATCGTAAGACTTAGGATGAATTGTAGTGATACGACTCATACGACTAGCATTCGCACGAGCAGAACCACCACGCAAATCATTACCATGTTGCGACACAGCAGGAGTTACCGAGCGATCATTATCGAATGACGTTTCTTGAACATCAGATTCAGCATAATCATCATCCTCAGGCACATCTGCCATACCAACGTATGACATCACGTTCTTCATAAAGCCAGCCATGAAGCAACCCTCCTCTCGTCACGCTTAACGCAGAAAATCAGGAATATCTAATTCGTCAGGTTCGGCAGGCTGCTGTACAGGAGCTGCCGCAGGAGAATATTGCTGATTCATTGCAGGCTCAAACATAGAAGGCATAGAAGCAGGTTGTTCTACTTGTGGAGCAGCTTGAGCTTCCTCTTTGAAAGATGAGGTAGACTGTGCAGGAGCTACAGGCTTAACATCTGCTTGCATATCAACAAACTGACCAGCTTTAGCTGAGGACTCCTCCGCCTTAGGATGAGCATCAAAACCAGCAGCAATAACCGTAACTCGAACCTCATCGCCGTAAGAATCATCCAGGGAAAGACCCCAAATAATTTGAGCTTCTGGATGAATAGCTTTACGAACAAGTTCAGTTGCAGCAGAAGCTTCCTGAAGCTTCAAATCACTTGGACCTGCGATATTAATCAAAGCACCGTGAGCACCCTCAATGCTTTCTTCCAGCAATGGGGAGCTAATAGCAATTTCAGCTGCCTGAGTTGCACGATCCTCGCCTTTTGCAGCACCAATACCGAACAATGCGGTACCCGCTCCGCGAAGAACAGCTGTAACATCAGAGAAATCAACATGAATGTAAGAATTCATGGTAATTAAATCAGTAATGCCTTGCACACCTGCGAGCAACGCAGTATCTGCCGTCTTAAATGCTTCAATAATTCCAATAGTACGATCAGAAATTTCCAAAAGACGATCGTTTGGAATAACAATCAACGCGTCAACTTCTTTGCGAAGATTCTCGATACCAAGTTTTGCAGATGCAGCACGTTGTGGTCCTTCAAAACCGAATGGACGTGTAACAACAGCAATAGTCAAAGCACCTTGCTGATGAGCTGCACGAGCCACAATTGGGCTTGCACCAGTACCTGTGCCGCCGCCTTCACCGCAGGTAACAAACACCATGTCAGCACCCTTAAGTGCCTCTTCAATGTCTGATTGATGATCCTGCGCAGCCTTAGCACCCTTTTCAGGATCAGCACCAGCGCCTAAGCCTCGGCTCGAAGCATCAGATAATGAAATCTTTACATCAGCATCAGAACGCAGTAAATCTTTAGCGTCAGTATTAATGGCCACAAACTCTACATTCTGTAGGCCCTCGCTGATCATCCGATTGACGGCGTTACCGCCGGCACCACCGACGCCGACTACCTTGATGATGGTTTTGTCGTTGAAATTGTCAGTCTGGGCAATCTCGCTCACCGTTATCTCCTGTCACTCACGCACGTTTACACAATATTTTAGCGCAAAACGCTCGATACTGACGACGTTTTCACAATAAACTGAAAAAATGTCACTGCTTTGATAATACACCGTGCTATATGCAAATATGAGCACAAGGTGATTTTAATAGAATATTCTCGAAATAATCAGAGCAAAAAAATGACGAAAGCCCTAGAAAACACTAGTAACTTGCATCCATTGGATCATCACCAAATAACGCCTCTCGCTCTTCGTGACTAGTTGTACGAGAATCTAACCACCCATACGGCAAATGAACTTTTTTAGCAAATCTAACTCGTCCACGCGGCGTGTCTAACACCTTTTCTGGCAAACGAAGAGAACCATCAAGCATATCGAGATTACGTTGAACATCCTCAATCGATTCGCACTCCATAAACGCTTTACGAGTGCCACCACCAACAGGAAAGCCCTTTAAATACCAAGCAACATGCTTACGCAAGTCGTGAACAGCCATACGCTCGTCACCATCATAAAACTCAACTAAAAGCTTCAAGTGACGCAAAATAACGGAACCAACTTCTGCCAAAGTAGGATTCACACGATTATCGCTACCTTCGCAAGCATTGCGAATATCAGCAAACAACCATGGGCGACCTTGGCATCCTCGACCGATAGCAACGCCAGCGCAACCAGTTTCCTTAAACATTGCGAGCGCATCTTCAGCACCCCAAATATCACCATTGCCAAAAACGGGGATATTCAGCGCCTCTACAAGCTCACCAATACGCTGCCAGTCTGAATGACCACCGTAATATTCTGCAGTTGTGCGAGCATGCAAAGTTACAGCAGCGCATCCTTCTTCTTGTGCAATATGACCAGCTTGAATAAAAGTTTCATGATTCTCGTCAATTCCAACACGGAATTTAGCCGTAACAGGGATTCCTGCTGGCTCACAAACAGAAACAACGCGATGCAAAATTTCTTGCAACAAATCAGTTTTCCAAGGAAGAGCAGAACCGCCGCCGCGTCGCGTCACTTTTGGAACTGGACAGCCGAAGTTTAAGTCAACGTGGTCAGCCATGTTTTCGTCGACAACAATTCGAGCTGCCTGCTCAACAATAGAAGGATTTACACCATAAAGCTGCAAAGAGCGCACTTTTTCGCTAGGAGCAAAACGGCAAAGTCTAAGCGCTTTTGGATTTCGTGCAACTAGAGCTCGCGCTGTAATCATTTCCGCTACGTAAAGCCCGTCCGGACCAAATTCGCGGCAAATTACGCGAAATGGCCAGTTAGTGATCCCAGCCATTGGAGATAGAACAACAGGAGTTGCAATATGAACTTTCCCTAAATCCACTGGTTTTATAGAAAAATTCATATTGCTTTAACTCCGTTCACTATAATAATAATTTTGCTTATTAATGCTTAAGCACTACTCAAACGCGTATTAGTACAATCCGCCAGCAGTAGCGATTTGTACAGGCTTAGACTCGTCTTCGCCAGCTTCTTTAGCAATATCCGTAGCGCCGTCGGCTGCACGAGTACCAACGATTTCAACAGGACCTTGCGGATACTTAACACGTTTTTCGTTAATTCGGCTAGCAACGTAATCTGCAACCTTGTCCAAGGAAACGCGCTCTTGTTGCATAGTGTCGCGCTCGCGAATTGTAACAGCATGATCTTCCAAAGTATCGAAGTCGACTGTTACGCACAAAGGAGTACCAATTTCGTCCTCACGACGATAGCGGCGACCAATAGCTCCAGCCTCATCGTAATCGATAACCCAATCATGCTGACGCAAATCTGCAGCCAAATCTTGAGCAACAGCTTGCAATTCTGGCTTCTTGCTTAAAGGCAAAACTGCAGCTTTAACAGGAGCCAAACGAGGATCAAGTCGAAGAACAGTGCGCTTGTCAACTCCGCCCTTAGTGTTTGGAGCTTCGTCAACGTCGTAAGCATCAACCAAGAATGCCATAAGCGAGCGCGTAAGACCAGCTGCAGGCTCAATAACGTAAGGCACATACTTTTCGCCAGTAGCCTGGTTAAAGTAACTCAAATCCTCGCCGGAATGCTTAGCATGAGCAGACAAATCGTAGTCAGTACGGTTTGCAATACCCTCAAGCTCTCCCCAATCCGAACCTTGGAAGCCGAATTTGTATTCAATATCGACAGTGCGCTTGGAATAGTGGCTGAGCTTCTCCTTAGGATGCTCATACATGCGCAAGTTTTCTGGCTTCACACCCAAATCAACATACCAACGCACGCGAGTGTCAATCCAATACTGGTGCCAAGCTTCGTCGGTTCCAGGCTCTACGAAGAATTCCATTTCCATCTGCTCAAACTCGCGAGTGCGGAAGATGAAGTTTCCAGGCGTAATTTCGTTGCGGAAAGACTTACCAATATTTGCAATACCGAAAGGTGGCTTTTGACGAGTAGAAGTCATGACGTTCTTAAAGTCAACGAAAATGCCCTGAGCTGTTTCTGGACGCAAATAATGCAAGCTATTTTCGTCTTCAACCGGTCCTAAATGAGTGCGAAGCATCATGTTGAAGTCACGTGGCTCAGTCCAGTTTCCGCGAGTACCGCAATCTGGGCAAGCAATGTCTTTTAAGCCATTTTCTGGCATTTTATCGCCATGCTTTTCAGCATAAGACTCTTCCAACTTATCTGCACGATGACGCTTATGGCAATTCAAGCACTCGATCAAAGGATCGTTAAACACGGAAACGTGACCGGAGGCAACCCACACCTGTGAAGGCAGAATAACGGAAGTATCCACTCCAACAACATCTCCACGCGTGGTCACCATGTAGCGCCACCATTCGCGCTTGATATTATCTTTTAACGCAACACCAAGCGGGCCGTAATCCCACGCAGAACGCGTGCCACCGTAAATTTCGCCGGCTGGGAACACAAATCCTCGACGCTTAGCCAAGGAGACGACTTCATCAAGCTTTGAAACAGCCACAATACACCTTTTCGTAAAACTAGAAAATTCGGGTGAAAACGTTGCTATTATAGAAAAACCCTGTGACGCTTGTAAAATTGTTAAAGTAACTGTTAAAGTAACGCAAATTTATAAGTTTGTTGACGCATTATTTGGCGTTGTCTTGTTTTGCTAAATTTGCGTAAGATTACGATTTTAAAGGGATTGTTACTATGAGTGAAAATAATAAAGATAACAAAGATAAAAACGCAAAGAATTGCGAAAATAGTTGCACAAACGCTCACAAAACTAACACGGTCGCAGCGTTGTGTATTGCTCCAAGCGGAGTCGGAGACGAGTTGAGCGAGTACGTGGCGGATGCCGTACAAGTAATTCGCGATTCTGGATTAAAGAACGAAACTAACGCAATGTTCACGAATATTGAGGGCGAATTTGATGACGTTATGAGCGTTGTAAAAGACGCTACGATGGCTTTAGTCAGCAAAGGATACCGTACCGGAGTAATACTAAAATTAGATATTCGCCCTGGTTTTAGCAATCAAATTGACGCAAAAAGTGCGCTTATAGATAAAATTCTCAACGAACGAAATAAAGAAGAATAAAACTGAAATCAAATAATCTCAAATCTGTCTCTTATACACATCT
>NZ_LXJL01000066.1:0-7457 GCF_001641215.1 Gardnerella sp. 30-4
TTTTTCTAGAAATTTATTTTTAAAAAGCTAGCGCATAAGTGACATAACTGTTGGCAAAATTCCTATGCATATAAAAGATGGCAAAAAACATAATCCAACAGGAAGCAGCAATCGCACAGACAACCTAGAACTTTCTTGTCTAGCAATATTGGCCATATTTCTCTCATAATGTTGAGCAAGTGCAGACAATACAGGAACTGGAGATGAACCATAACACCATGATTCTTTTAAAGATGTCATTAACCATCTAGCTAATATTTCTGAAGAATCTAAGTTTTTACGATTAGTAAATTTTGATTTATTTTCTAATTCAAAATCATCTTGTCTAGTATAAGTAGAAGACCATGCTTCATGCCACGTATCTCCTGCAAGTAAAGCATTGGAAACAGAGCAAAGCCACATGCCTTGACCGCAAGGAAACACTTGCCCAACAGCACTAAGAGCCCTAGTAATAGCAACACCACTACGAAGTGAAACAATAATCATATGTAAACCAAGAAGAGGATCTACATATGAAACTTTTGAATTACGCCATTCGTATTTAAATAGCATAATTTTACTGTTAAAGCGCATACGATTATCTAATGAATCGCACTCTAATTTCAAACTCACCCATTGCCAAACAATTACAACAAACAATGGGATGATAAACAAAAGCTGCTTTGTGGATTCCATAAATCATCCTTCCAGCGAAGTAGCATCCATTGCATGCTGAGATATTTGCAACATAGAACTAACCCACGCCAAACCCAATCCATAACATATTCCACCTATTGTTAATAAAATCCATCCATTTACTGTTGTAATTAACATCAAAATAGGGTGACCACCTAGTAATTCACCAGCAAAAAGAGCCAAAATAGGTAGAGCAGTAAGTAATTTTATTGTTGCTTTTGGCATTGCAGCTACGTCAGCACGTAAATCTTCTGCACGCTTCTGAGCATGATATGACGCTGCCGTAGCTTCCACACATTCTGCCATAGCGCAACCAAGAGTATTACTCAATTCATATGAAGCCATAAGACTTTCAGAAACAGTATGCATATGTTTTTCAAGCTGACGACGTTGAGTCTTATTCATATTGCGCTTCTTTGGAAAACAACGTTCATAAAGCCATTTATAAATAATTTTTGTATTAACTGCATTACTGCAAATACATTGTTGAGACTTAGAGTCACTGTGAACAATCATTGCAAAAGTAGAACCAGAACGTAATGCAGCAATCATTCCAGCAAGAACTTCTTCAATATCCATTTTTACGCTCCAAGCAACACAATCGACTACTAATTATTTGAACTGTCAACACATATGCTGGCCATATTCCCGGGAAGATTCCAATAATTTGAAAACTTAACCCATGCAGGCAAAAATTTCATAACAATACTGCCGTCAATTCCACAAGATAATTGCAAAACTGGAACGCCGCACAGCAACGAAACGCTAGAAGCGTATTGCAGAATACCGAGTTCTTTGATCATTCGACGCCCGTTAGAGGATCTCTCTACATGAATAACAACATCGAATGCTCCAGCAGCTAAAGCACATAAAGCTGCAGGCTCCAACCCAGCCAATAACCCTAATGCCATAAGACGAGCGGGAACTTTTTCTATTTCATCTGCATGAAGAGTTGTCATTCCACCCTTATGCCCGGAAGTAAACACTCTCAACAAATCAGCAATTTCTTCCCCACGACATTCACCAAGAATAATGCGATCCGGGCGCATTCTTAATGTTGCTTTTACTAATTGAGATAAGCCAATTTCTCCTACACCTTCTACATTAGCTTCTCGCGCACTTAACGAAACATGATTTTGTGTCAACTCGCCAAGCTCTCTAATTTCTTCAACAGATACAATACGATCTTCGCAATCAGCAGCAGCCAACAAAGCCTTCATAAGTGTGGTTTTCCCAGATCCAGTACTTCCAGTGATCATTATATTTGCTCGCTTTTTAACTAGAACGCTTAGAATACAAGACAATTCTTTTGGAAACATGCCTTGATCACTCAAAGAAACAAGATCATAACGATTAATTGAAGGAAAACGAATTGACAATGCTGCTCCTTGAGATACAAGTGGCGCTAAAACAGCATGTATGCGAATGCCAGAAGTACTTGAAGCATCAGCAATAGGACACGCATCATCCAGTCTTTTGCCTAATTGTGCACAAAGCCATACAGCATATTCTCTTAACAAAGCAGGGTTGTTAAGCGGAACTCGAGTTGCGCGTTCCTTAAGACCTTGCCCACAATCTACCCACACACGACCAGACTCGCTTACAACCATGTCTGTGACTCTTACGTCATTGGCAAATTCCTGCAGAATTCCAAAATCGATATCACGAATATTATTTACGATCATATTTACCTCTTGAGTATTTCGAACGACGATATTGCGAACGACGATATTTAGTTACAGCATTTTTTGTATTTGATATAACATCTCCGATAAGCCAATTATTTATGCGTTTCATGGTTTCCTTCATTGAAGATGGCACATTTCGAATACCGTAGCCCCCTATAATGTCGGTGTACATGCGAGCATCGTGTTGCAAAGAACCAAGAAATGTAGTTGATAGATATTCAGAAGCTTCATCGATACTTAAAACATAAGATTTTTGCGTTAAACCACGAGGAGGCAATCCCACAACAGCAAATTTGTTGAACTTTACGCCAGAATCACACAAAGTATCTAATTTTTGTAGCAACGCTCTAAACCTTGCTAAATCAAGCACAGATAGCTCAACCGCAGCAAGAGTCGCACTGTCAATAAATTGCGGAATATTACGGTAAGACTTCATAGCAGTCTCGCCAGAACCTATATCTACAATAACTACATCAACAGCATCAGCTAGACCTCTAATAGCAGCCTCTAAAACCCAAGGTTCAGGATATTTACCATGCCATGGAGAAAATGCTAAAACATCCACATTATCCCAATGTAATAGCTCATTGCGCAACACATAGCCATCGCATCTACCTAAGGGAGCATCAACTTCTTGCAACCTGCGACCTTCATCTGATTCCAAACCAAGCAGAACGTCTAAACCGCCATGAGTCAAATCAGCATCTACAAGAGCAACACTATGGCCTTGTTCACTTATATAGCGAGAAAGAATAGATAGAGAAGTGCTTAGCCCAATGCCATCTGCAGCAGACATTCCAACCAAAATATTTTTAGGCAATGGATCTAAAGAATCACGCGCAATAAGATTATCTTCTTCAGCATTATTAAACATACGAGATTTATGCTTAATAGAAATATCTTGCGAGCGTTCAGTATTTTGAAAACTCTCCACATCTTGAGAACTCTTAGGCAAAAGAGTCATAACAGTATGATCGTCAGCTATACATGGCGCAATTTTTACACCATTAGACACAGATTCGTATATAGATTTATCTGCAACTTGAGGAGGATAAACATAACGTTTAACATCTCCAAATGCGCCTACAGCTTCGCCATTGTTATAATTCTTATCAATCTGCTTAACGCCAATTGATTTATTGTTTACACTCATATTCATACTCATGCGCCTATTGAAACGCATACAGCAATGAGTTTTCAACAATATTCATGCAATGTGGTTAAAAGCTCAGGAAATATTAAGAATAAGCAAATATTGCACAAAAATTATCTATAAAAACATCTATTTTACAGAATTTACAGATGGCAATACTAAATCTTTATTAACTTTCATATAGCGTTCAAGTAACTCACCATAAATTGGCTTAGTTTTTAGAATATCTGAAATAAGCAATGCGATAAATGCAGAAGCTGCAACTGGGAGCGTATGAATCATAGTTCCAGACATTTCAACAGTAAGCAAAATCGAAGTGAGTGGAGCTTTTACAGATGCAGACAACGTACCAGCCATAACGCAAACTGCAAACACAGATACAAATTTTGTATCAATGCCAAATGCTGAAACGCTAGTAATCCAGCGCGCAGCAACACCACCTGCGAGCGCACCTACTGCAAGAATAGGCATAAAAATACCGCCAGGAGCACCACAGCCAAAACTCGTAGAAGTAAACAACATTTTTGCCACAAATAGCAAACAAAGCATTGCAAGACTTGCTTTTCCATATTCAGAAAGTCGCACTAAATTAGATCCGCCACCAAGAACTTCAGGCAGGAACAAGCCAACTGGTATTGCAATTAAGCAAGCAATAGCAACAGGCATCCACTTTGGCAAATATCCGTATAATGTTTGCAAACCAAGTAACGAACGATTCATTATCGAGCCTACAAAACCTGCAAAAATACCAAGAGGAATAATCCAAATATGCAAGTTCATTGGCAAATCTGGAATCTGGCCAAAATCAAGAACTGGACGCAATCCGAAACAAGTTTGCGAAACAAAATCAGCACATAAAGCAGCTGCAGCAGCTCCTATAAGAACAATTGAAGTTAAGCCGTGCTGAATCTCCTCCATAGCAAACATAACTCCAGAAAGTGGCGCAGAAAACGCAGCAGATAAGCCGGCTGCAGCTCCAGCAGTTACCACATAATGCTCTTTAATATCGTCACGCCTACCTTTACGGAAAATTCGAGACAACATCTGAGCACCACATGCACCTATTTGAATAGATGGACCTTCACGTCCAAGAGACAATCCAAATAAAGAACCAAGTAAACCACCAACAAAACGCACTGGCAGAATCGTGTGCCATCGCATATTCAAACCGCGATTAACATATCCCACGACTTGAGGAATACCACTTCCAGAAGCCATACTTTCTTTACGACTCATCCAGCCAATAATTAGACCTGCAATTACAGCAAAAATTAAACATGGCAAAATCCACCATGCGTTATGCCGGATTTGTAAATACATCCAACGCGCAAAATCCGTACCGTATTCAATACCAAGCCTGTAAGAAGCTACTAATGAACCAGAAACAGCGCCGACAAATATCCCAGCTAATATTACTTTCCAACGAAGCTGGCAAAAAGTTTTTGATATTTGCTTTAACTTATTGCTTAAAAAGCTCAATGCATTCTTAAACTTCACTACAACTCGATTCTGCGCACAACACTTAACTTCTAAATACTAAATTACGTGCAGTAACAATATTTGCGAAACAATATACCCAACAGAAGCAGCAAAGAATGGAACAATAAGTTCTGCAAAAAGCAAGAACACTCCATCTTTTATGCGCTTTCTTTGAATAAGATCCACACCTTCAAAAATTGCAGTAGAAAACGTGGAAAATCCACCCAAAAATCCCAAAATCATCAAATAAGCAAAACGTACTCCACATATTGCAGCTGCAACCATGAAAACATTAGACACAACACCTATAGCAAATGAAGCAACGCAATTGATAAATAGCGTTGCAACTGGAACTTCGCTTTTATGAGCAGCTGAAATTTTTTTAGTCATTGCGCATCTTAAAACAGCACCTAAACCGCCAAAAAAGCAAGGCAAAATAAACATAATAAAAACGTATAAAGAATTCATCACTTCATCACCTTAGTATTAGCTTCTGCAACAGATCGACTTTGCTTTTTATTCATGCAATTCGCAATTCCTGCTCCAACCCAATTACCAACAAAAGCCATAAAAACGCCAAAAAGCAGCGAAAAAAGCATGCCCAAAACAACAAGCGTCATGCGTGGAGCCATAAAAGACATTGCACTTTCAAACGCGAAAGTAGACATAGTCGACAATCCGCCACAAAAGCCTGTTCCTAGCGCATATTTATACAAAGTTTGCTTTTCTTGCGTTAAAGCTTTAACAGATATTGCAGTAACAAGAGCAAAAATAAAGCATGCAATCATATTTGACAAAAAAGTCCCTAAAGTAAGCTGGCCAAATATAAATGATTGTCCGTCTACTTGGTGAATCGTGTGCGCATAAGAAGAAATTACTGCGCGCACGAAAGCTCCACATGTACCACCAATAAAAACTAAAAAGTATAATCGACAATTATTTTTTTTATTTTTCCCGCTTATTTTACTCATTTTCACTCTTTTTGAAATTATCGTCATAAACCAAAACGACACTCCCAATCGAGAAGTGCCGTTTTGCTAAGTTGATCATAAAATAATAAACAATTTCAGTCAGTTAGTGAGTGAACACTAATGATATGATCACGCTGCGGACCAGTTCCAATAGCAGAAATACGGCAATGAGAAAGCTCTTCCAAACGCTTTACATAACTTTGCGTATTTTGAGGCAAATCTTCAAACTTATGGATTTGAGAAATATCCTCATTCCAGCCTGGAAGCATCTCGTATACTGGTTTCGCAGAAGCAAATAGTGATTGATCTACAGGCATTTCTTCCATACGCTGAACTGTTCCATCAGACAAAGCCACATCATAAGCCACGCAAACTGGGATTTCCTTCAAACCAGTCAAAACGTCAAGCTTAGTAAGAACAATATCCGTCAAACCATTTACGCGAGTTGCATAACGGCTTACTACAGAATCAAACCATCCACAACGACGAGGACGACCAGTTGTAACACCATATTCATGGCCTTGCTCACGCAACCAGTCACCCTGCTCATCCAAAAGTTCAGTTGGGAATGGACCTTCACCAACACGAGTAATATACGCTTTCGCTACTCCAATTACGCGCGTAATACGAGTAGGACCAACACCAGTACCCGTGCAAGCGCCACCAGCAGTAGGGTTTGAAGAAGTTACAAACGGATAAGTGCCATGATCGACGTCAAGCATTGTGGCTTGTCCACCTTCAAACAGCACAGTTTTGCCTTCATCCATTGCTTCATTCAATACTAATGAAGTATCAGCAACATATTTCTTCAAGCGTTTGCCAAGCTCCACAAGTTGAGCGGTAACTGCATCAATATCAATAGGATGTTGATTATAAAGTTTTACAAGCATTTGATTCTTTTGATGCAAACTTGCTTCAACTTTGTCGCGCAAGTGATCAGCATTAAATAAATCATGCACTCGAATACCAACACGATTAATTTTATCCGCGTAAGTAGGTCCAATACCACGACCAGTCGTGCCGATCTTGTGTTTACCAAGGAAACGCTCAGTTACTTTATCAATAACTCGATGATACGGAGTAATAACATGCGCGGCTTCGCTCACAAGCAAGCGCGAGCAATCTACACCGCGAGATTCCAAAGCGTCAATTTCTTCAAGCAATACCTCTGGGTCAACAACAACACCATTACCAATTACAGGCGTAACATTAGGGCTGATAATTCCGCTTGGAAGTAAATGTAATGCATAAGATTTATCGCCAACAACAACAGTGTGTCCGGCATTATTACCGCCATTAAAACGTGCGACAATATCAACCTTTGAACCAATTAAATCTGTTGCTTTGCCTTTACCTTCGTCACCCCATTGAGCTCCAATAAGCACAATACCAGGCATGCCGCACCTCCATTTTTGAGCTAACGCTGCTCAAATAAGCACAATTCTTACCTGTTAAGACTATCTCTATGCCACTACCGAATAAGAAAAAGAA
>NZ_LXJL01000067.1:0-7387 GCF_001641215.1 Gardnerella sp. 30-4
TAATAATTTTTTACTTTGCTTTCTCTTTTCTATTTAAGCAAGTCCTGCTTTACGAACAGCGTCAAATCCGCGCTGCAAATCGGCAAGAATATCGTCAATATGTTCAGTTCCAATAGACAAACGAATAGTACCTTCATGAATGCCCTGATCTTCCAACTCTTCAGAAGTTTCCTGAGAGTGCGTAGTAGATGCAGGATGGATAACCAATGACTTTACGTCAGCAACATTTGCAAGCAATGAGAAAAGCTGTAAATTGTCAATAAATATGCGAGCTGCATCCCTTCCACCTTTAATATCAAACGTGAAAATAGAGCCTCCACCATTCGGGAAGTAGCGCTTATAAAGCTCGTGATCAGAACGACCTTCAATAGAAGGATGACTTACAGATTCAACCTCTGGCACAGTTTGCAAATATTGAACAACCTTCAACGCATTCTCAACGTGACGCTCAACACGCAAACTCAAAGTTTCCGTGCCTTGCAAAAGCAAGAATGCAGCAAACGGGCTAATGCAAGCGCCAGTATCGCGCAAAATAATCGCACGAATACGAGTCACAAAAGCCACAGATCCTAAAGCATCATAGAAGTTCAAACCATGATAGCTAGGGTCAGCTTCAGTAAGAGTTGGGAATTTTCCAGGGACTTTAGCCCAATCAAAATTGCCGCCTTCAACAATAATGCCACCAAGAGTTGTGCCATGGCCGCCAATAAACTTCGTAGCAGACTCAACTACAATATCTGCACCATGCTCAAGCGGACGGAACAAGTATGCAGTTGCAAAAGTGTTGTCAACAAAAACAGGAAGATTGTGGCGATGCGCAATCTCGGAAATAGCCTCAAAATCAGGCAAATCAGCATTAGGATTACCAAAAGTTTCAAAGTACACGAGCTTCGTATTCGGCTGAATTGCATCCTCGAAGTTCTGAGGATTCTTAGGATCCACAAAAGTAGTTGTTACACCATCTCGAGGAAGAGTATGACGAAGAAGGTTATAAGTTCCACCATACACATTCTTTGAAGACACAATGTGATCGCCCTGCTGAGTGATGTTACGAATAGCATAGTCTACAGCTGCCGCACCAGAAGCAACAGCCAAAGCTGCAGTTCCACCTTCAAGAGCTGCAATTCTACGCTCAAAAACATCTTGAGTAGAATTCGTCAAACGGCCATAAATATTTCCAGCGTCACGCAAATCAAAACGAGCAGCGGCATGATCAAAATCGTGGAACACGTAGCTTGTTGTTTGATAAATAGGAACTGCACGAGAATCAGTTGCCGGATCCGCCTGCTCTTGACCAACATGCAACTGCAAGGTTTCAAAATGATACTTTCCTTGCGTTTCTTCAATATCGCTCATAATACCCCTCCAGTTTTGCGACTTTTTCAAACAGTAGATTAGTTTGCTTCAGCTCACTTTGCGCATCCACTTACTTTTCCGTTTTCTGTTTACATATTTATTTAAGTGATAACGACAATATGCCACTATGGTTCATTCGTACATACCTGCGGTTATCAAAATTAGCTATAACGAATTAACAGTTTGCAAAAAATAGCGAAATCTGTTTTAGAAAAATACAGAAAATATACTGAATTTCTAATACAACACGCCGTATGCAGCTTTTATCCACAATGCTTAAAAAATCTGGATTACTRCTCAATAAGCACAGAAAATAGCAGCATGATTACACAAAAACACATTATTGACGATGAAATTATCTCGCTTGACGAGATTGACGACGCTGAGACTGCTCAAGTATTTTTGCAAGAAAAACTTGAACAAGTGTCCAACGAGCTTCAAGATGATTCTCTTGAAAGTAAAGAGTTGGGAAAACTGGGAGAAACATACGCAGCTTTGCGACTCATACAAAAAGGGTGGCACGTTATTGACCGAAACTGGCATTGCCGTAATGGAGAGCTAGATTTGGTGATGATTACTCCAGAACAAAAATTGGTATTCGTGGAAGTAAAAACTCGAAGAAGCGTACGTTGTGGCACTCCACTTGAAGCAATTACTCAAGAAAAATGTAGCAAATTACGTACAACTGGTATGAAATGGCTGGAAGAATTCGGAAGCGATATACCTCCTTACCGTATTCGATTTGACGCTGTATCAATTCTTATTATTAACAAATACACTTATCCAGATTCTGCATATGAATTGCAATCTTTGGAAGAAATTGAAGATAATTCATCAATCCAATTCAAGCATGTTCAAGGAGCATTCTAATGCATATTGGAAACGCAACATCAATAGGACTTATTGGTCTTAAAGCTTTTACTATTCAGCTGCAAGCTTTTATATCTGGAAATATGCCAAACTTTTCTATTATCGGCTTACCTGACACTTCATTAAGCGAAGCAAGAGAGCGCGTTAAATCAGCTCATTTTGCGTTGCATTGTAAATGGCCTGAAGGAAGGGTAACAGTAAACTTATCACCTGCTTCAATGCCAAAAAGCGGAGCATCATACGATTTAGCTATCGCGGCAAGCATACTAAGCGCAGAAAAGTATATTCCACTTACAGAATTAGAAAATACAGTTATTTTAGGAGAACTAAATCTTGACGGGACAGTATTACCTATTCAAGGCATTCTTCCTATTGCACTTTACTCAAAAAAGATGCATTTTAAACGAATGCTTATTCCGCAAGAAAATCTTGCCGAAGCGCAACTTGTAGATGGAATTGAATCTATTGGAATACACCATATTTTAGATTTAGTGACGCAATTGCATGGCAGTTTGAGCGAAGAATCACTCAAGCTTATTGAAGAAGACCCTGCGTATAAACATATGCAAGTCCTTGAACGAAATGGAAATTATAACAATGGAGAAGAAGATTATAATTCGTCAATTCACGAAGAAAGCACTTCTCCACTACAAATTGAACCAAAATATGAAATTGGAGATATGTCTGAAGTAATAGGGCAAGAACATACAAAATGGGCTCTACAAGTTGCTGCAGCTGGAGGGCATCACGTAATGATGATTGGGCCTCCAGGATCTGGGAAAACCATGCTAGCTTCACGAATACCAAGCATTATGTGTCCACTTAACGAACAAGAACAGCTTGAGGTTGCTTCAATTCGTTCACTTTGTGGAACACTACCCTATTACGGAATTAGCAATATTCCACCATTTGAAGCACCTCACCATACTGCTTCAGCAGCTTCTCTTATCGGAGGAGGAACAGGAGTTGCAAAACCTGGGATTATTACTAGAGCACATTGCGGAGTGCTGTTTATGGATGAAGCTCCAGAGTTTTCTCCTAGAGTATTGCAAACCCTAAGAGAACCATTGGAATCAGGGCATATTGCTATTTCTCGTTCAAAAGGGACAACTCTTTATCCAGCTAAATTCCAGCTTGTTGTTGCTGCAAATCCTTGTCCTTGCGGATACGCATACGGAAATGGAGAACGATGTACTTGCAAAGAGCGCGAAAGAGCACGATATTTTTCACGCCTTTCAGGTCCAATTCTTGACCGTATTGATATTCAAATGGATGTACCTCCAGTAGAACGAATTATTATTTCAAACCATCATCAAGACAATGCACAAAACTCAGTTAAAAACACGTATCTGAATAGCAAAACAATGCGAGATAACGTAATAGAAGCTCGTAAAATTGCTCGCGACCGTTTTATAAAACAAGGCTGGGATTGCAACGCACAAGCATCTGGAACATGGCTTAGAAAATACACTTCACAGCAAGCTGTAGGACTTATCAACCGTGCATTAGAAAAGCATCAATTGAGTTTGCGAGGAGCAGATAGAGCATTGCGACTCGCGTGGACGCTTGCTGATCTTTCTGGACACACTTCACCAGACATGACAGACATTGCACAAGCAATCAGTTTAAGGACACGAATATGAATACTAAGAACATAAACAACACGGATAACAATGAAGAAACCATTAGTTCACCTAGCGATTTTTCTTCACCAGACGAAGAAACAATATCTCGTGCAATACTTACATTCTGCCTTGAAGGAGCGGATGCAATTATGTACACGCTACTATTGGGATCTAAAAGCGCTAAAGAAATTGTTTCAATATTAAAAACAATTGTGAAAAATTTTACGAAACAACAATCAACAGGCTCAGCTCAACAAATGCAACTTCCAATTATTAGTGAAGTAGCAGATCAAGAAAACGATGCCAATTCTAAAACTTTTAGCTCAAGAAAACGTAACAAAAATCAAGAATTAGTATCTACAATGATAAGTTTCATAAAAAACCATAAAGAACTTACACTCTTAGAAAATTATTTCAAGAAGGGCTTAACAGCGTGGGGTTATCACAACAATAATGCGCCTAAGTCTTTAGAAGTGTTACACAATTCTATTTCAAAATGGTGCGTTCGATTATTGCATTTACCAACATGGAATAATGAATCACTATGTCAATGGTTCACTTCTGGCGGAAAGCAATGGATTATTGCACCACACAGCAAATATTGGCCGAAACAATTACAAGATTTGGCTTTTCAGAGTCATTTCTCACCACCTTTATGCTTGTGGGGTGTAGGGAATCCACAAGCATTAACACAATGTCATAATCCACTTGCTATTGTTGGCTCACGCTCTTGCACAGACTACGGAAGAGAACTTGCATATCAATTTGCTTATGATTGCGCTTCGAAAGGCCATACTGTTATTTCTGGTGGAGCGTACGGAATTGATGCAGCAGCACATTGGGGCGCATTAGATGCACAAGATGTAGATGAAAATAAGCCTACAGGAAAAACCATTGCTGTATTTGCTGGAGGATTAAATCATATGGGACCCAGATGCAATTATCAGCTTTTTGAACAAATTATTGCAAAAGGCGGAGCGTGTATTAGCGAACTATGCCCAGATACAACACCTGTAGGCCACAGATTTTTATTACGAAATAGAATTATTGCAGCTCTAGCATCAAAAATTATAGTTGCTCAAGCAAGATTACAATCCGGAGCGCTAAATACTGCAACATGGGCAACTGATTTAAATCGCGAACTATACGCCATACCAGGAGATATCAATCAGCCTAATAATGCAGGATGCAACAAGCTAATACACGATTCACAAGCTATAATATTGTGTTCAAATCAAGATATAGATATTCTGTTTCCTCAATCTCATCATTACTTTGCTTATTCTCAACCTAAACCAGAAAAATTAAGTATAGACTATAAAAATTATGACAATACGCAAAAACTAATTATCGACGCAATTACAACATGCAAACGCAAACGTGAACTTGCAAATGTTGACAGAATATACGAAATAATAAAAGCTTCTTACGAAGAAAAACAATTAGATTACATACCATCTATTGCTGAAATTTCTGGGAAAATTGCATTGCTAGAATTGGAAGGAATTATTGTACAAAATAAAGAAAATTTAACATTATCACAGCAAAAAGTAGCGTAAAATAACGCGCCCAATACAAGATATGTGAGAAAATAAAAGTATGCAATCAAGCGAATACTACGATGTTATTATTGTTGGCGCTGGAGCTGCAGGATTATCTGCAGCACTAGGATTAATTAAATCCGAAGAATACGCATGTATGAGAAAAGGAGGAAAAACACCATCAATTTTAGTGATTTCTAAAGTGCCAGCATTGCGTTCACACACGGGTTCTGCTGAAGGAGGTATAGCAGCAAGCCTTGGAAATGTTGAACAAGACAAATGGCAATGGCATTATTATGACACAGTTCATGGCGGAGATTGGCTAAGCGATCAAGATGCAGCAAAGCTACTTGCAAAAGAAGCGCCGAAAACAGTTATTCAGCTTGAACATGATGGCGTAGCATTTTCTCGAACGCAAAATGGGTATATTAATCAACGCCGTTTTGGTGGGCATACTGCTAATTTTGGAAAGAATCCAATTGAACGTGCGGCTTTTGCTGCAGATCGTATTGGTCACCAAATTTTGCATAGCTTATGGCAACAATGTGTTTCCGAGAATATTGTATTTGCTGAAGATTGTTACGTAACAGATGTTGCTATAAACGATCAAACTATGAGCGTTGAAGGAATTGTTGCATTTGATTTATCTGCAGGAAACTTGCGAGCAATAAGGTCTAGATTCTTACTTTTAGCTACAGGCGGATCGGGAAGATTATTTGCAACAACATCTAATTCGTGGGATTTAACAGGCGATGGCATGGCTTTAGCTCTAAAAGCAGGATTACAACTTGAAGACTGCGAGTTCATTCAATTCCACCCTACTGGACTAGCTCATACTGGCATTCTGCTTTCAGAAGCAGCAAGAGCTGAAGGCGGCGTGCTTAGGAACTCAAATGGCGAAGCTTTTATGAAAAAATACGATGAAGTACATGCAGATTTAGCTCCAAGAGATGTTGTTTCTCGTGCAATTGCCAAAGAAATTCGCGAAGGAAGAGGTGTAAACGATTCAACAACTACGCAACAAAGCAATTCGCATAACGATTGTGTTTGGCTAGATATGACACATATCAGCCGAGAAAATATGTTAGGATACTTGCCACAAGTTACAGAAACTATTGAAAAATATGCTCATCTTGACCCAACTTGCGATTTAGTCCCAATTCGCCCTACAGCTCACTACACAATGGGCGGAATACCGATAACTTTGAATGGAAAAGTATATAGATGGCAAAATAACAACCAAAATATTGTTTATGGTTTATACGCTGCCGGAGAATGCTCATGCGTAGGAGTGCACGGAGCTAATCGATTAGGAGGAAACTCCTTGCTTGACGCATGCCTTTTTGGAAATCGTGCGGGAGCAACAATAGCAAAGGAATTGAAAAACTTAAACAAGGATGATGAAACTAACAGTAACGAAATCAATGAAACGAACGAAACGAACGAAACCAATAAAACTATCTCAAGTAATGTTGCACTACAAGTCTTATATAAACAAAGAAATAATGAACTTAATCAGCTTATGGAAACGAGTGCGAAGCAAGTTACAGATTTTACAGACAACAGTTATAACGACGAATCTTCACAAATAGAAGAAGATAATCCTTATAAATTATTTGCAGATTTAGGAAAAATCATGGAAAACGCTGTTGCAATATCATGCGACGAACAATCAATTAAGAAAGCACTCAATGACATACAAGAATTTATAGATCCTAAAATTCAGTCATTACACATTCATAGCGATAATTTAGTTTTTAACCAAGAAATTACTGCAATATGGGAAATAAAGAACATGTCACTACTTGCAAAAGCAGTATTACAATCTTCACTTGCTAGACATGAATCTAGAGGTGCTTTCTTTAGAAGAGACTATCCAAAACATGATATTTCTTCATTGCCACAACACTCGTTCATTGACTTTGATGGAAACTTGGCAAAAAAGCCAGTGAATGTTATTGATTTTAAACAAGATAGTAAAGGAGATTTTTATAC
>NZ_LXJL01000068.1:0-2142 GCF_001641215.1 Gardnerella sp. 30-4
TATATGGATTTTATTAGAGATACAAACATTAGAGATACAAAAATGCTGCTTGCTCTACTTTTCTTGTAGAACAAGCAGCATATACATTATTTTTACAGACTTAATCTAACACAAATCTAAATCAGTCTGAATCAGACGAAGAACCAAGGCTTGGACGTGTAACTAATGTAATCGCTTTGCCCTTCTCAACCTTGCTTCCTGCTTCCTCAGACATGCTCATGACTATATCGTCATCTTTTGCCATTGAATCAGATACTACTCTCAAACCTTTTGCTTCAAGTATTTTCTTCGCCTGTTTGAAGGTAACAGTACCAAGATCTATACTAGGAACTTCAACTTTCGAAGCACCTTGAGAAACGTACACAGTAATAGAGCTGTGTGGTTTAACAGAGGAACCAGACGACGGATTTAGTCGAGTTACAGAACCTTCAGGCACATTATCTGAATCTTCCTTAACTACATCCGTAGTAAAACCAAAATTCTCTAATTGGCTAACCACAATGTCTTTGCTTTGACCAACAAGACCGTCAGGAATTTTAGTTAAGCCGGATGCAATATATAAAGTAATTAATGTACCCTTATCAGCAAACGAATCTGCGTCAGGATCTGTGCGAGTTACATGATCTTTCTTAATATCTGCACTATCTTCTACTCGAACATTAGCAATCTTAAACCCAGCACGCTCAAGCATTTTACGAGCAGCTTCTTGCGTTTTACCACTTACATCTGGCACGCGAGTTGATTGTGGTCCAACCGAGAACCATACAGTCACCTTGGATCCAGAAGCAACATGCTCACCTCCACGCGGTGATTGCTTAGTAAAAGTTCCCTCAGGTTGAGAAGAATGATCATCTTCACGAATATCTGGAACCAAACCAAGTGCACGCAACTTTTCACGAGCAGCATCCTGCGTTGTTGTCTCCATAAATGTTGGAACTACAACATCTCCAGTAGCACGACTTCGGTTGAGCATAAACAGCACACCCAGAAGAACTAATACTGTTACTAATACTCCAACTATAGATCCGATTACTACTCGTTTACGACGTTGCGCTTGCATTGTTGCTCTTTGTGACGCGCGCGTGCTAGGAGAAAATGCAATATTTGCAGATTCAACTTGACCAGTAATAGGATTAAACGATTGAGTTGCAGCACCATCTGTCATGCCCATAGCCATAGTTGCAGCATTCTGTTCAGCCTGCTTACGCGCCTTCATATTAGCTAAATCAGTCAATGGATTAAACGCTGCTGCAACAGGCACTCCACCGTTCATAAACGCTAGAATGTCATTCTTAAACTCTGATGCTGTGGCATATCTATTTTGTCTATCTTTTGCCATTGCTTTAGCACAAATCTTGTCCCACATAGCAGGCATGCCTGGAACAAGTGTGCTAAGAGGTGTCGCCACTTCCGAAACATGCTGATATGCGATGGCAACAGCTGAATCTCCAATAAAAGGAGGACGTCCAGTTAGCATTTCATACAGCACACACCCTGCAGAATACAAATCAGAGCGCATATCTACTTGTTCACCACGAGCCTGCTCTGGAGACAAATATTGTGCTGTTCCAACAACACCTTGAGACTGTGTCATAGTTGTTGCAGAATCATCAAGAGCTCTAGCTATTCCAAAATCCATGACTTTTACTAAGCCTTGTTCAGAAATCATAATATTTCCAGGCTTAATATCGCGGTGAATAATACCCATTCTGTGCGAATACTCTAAAGCATTGAGCACGCCAAGCATAACTTGTTCAGCGTCTCTCTGACTTAAAGCTCCATTCATTTTTAGAATATCGCGTAATGTTTTACCTTTAATGTATTCCATTACAAGATACGGTAAACGCTCTTCTAAGCCATTTTCTGCTATAACAGATTCTTCTCCAGAATCATAAATATTCACAATATTAGGATTGTTCATCTGCGCAATGGCATGCGCTTCCCTGCGGAATCGCGAAAGGAAAATCTCATCGTTCGCTAAATCGGAACGCATAATTTTCACAGCAACTGTACGACCTAAGCGCTTATCAACAGCAACACGCACTTCTGCCATGCCGCCACGGCCAATAAGCTCCCCTAATTCGTATCGACCATTCGCTAATGAGGTGGGCATTGTGGTATTCCTGTCTCTTATACACATCT
>NZ_LXJL01000068.1:2779-6931 GCF_001641215.1 Gardnerella sp. 30-4
TATTAGGATTGTTCATCTGCGCAATGGCATGCGCTTCCCTGCGGAATCGCGAAAGGAAAATCTCATCGTTCGCTAAATCGGAACGCATAATTTTCACAGCAACTGTACGACCTAAGCGCTTATCAACAGCAACACGCACTTCTGCCATGCCGCCACGGCCAATAAGCTCCCCTAATTCGTATCGACCATTCGCTAATGAGGTGGGCATTGTGGTATTCATTGCTGCTCCTTGCGATCATTGGTATTAAAAATATTAATAATATTTACTTGGTTTTGCGGCATACTTTTAATACATCTTCGTTGTCGCAAATTTGTAGAAAGTACTCCTGTTGTATTGTTGAAGGCTGTTTCTTGATCTAGCAGTCTGCGCTCAATACGAGATAATACTTTCGACACGACTAATGCATCTTTTGGACGATCTTTTGGATTCTTTGCAAGCATAGACATAATAAACTGTTGCAATTGCAAATCAACATTTTCTGGCAAAGGTGGCACAGGATCATTAACATGTGCAGCAGCAATATCTACCGGCGTTGCTCCAGTAAATGGACGATGTCCACACAAGCCTTCATATGCCACAACACCTAACGAATAAATATCAGATTGTGCAGTAGCTTGCTCACCTTGCGCTTGTTCTGGAGAAATATATTGAGCTGTTCCAACTACCATGCCATCTTGAGTGATTTGTTCTTGGTCGCTGGAATATGACACGCCAAAATCTGTGATTTTCACATTGCCAGTATCAGAAACCATAATATTTGCAGGTTTTACATCGCGATGAATTACACCATGAGAATGAGCTACAAAAAGCCCTCGAGCTGTTTGAATAAGAATAGGAAGTAACTTAGTAGGATCAATTATTTTTTCTTTATGATACAAATCTGCCAATGATTTACTTGGCACATATTCCATAATTAAGAATCCAATACCATCGTGCTCATAATAGTCAAATAATGCTGCAATATTAGGATGCGCTAAATTGGCAGAATTATGCGCTTCAGCACGAAGACGACGTAATTTTGCTTCAACGTTTACGGTATCTGTACGTAACGCCTTAATGGCAACAATTCGCCCAAGTTGAATATCAAAGCCTTTCCAAACTTCTCCCATACCGCCTTGAGCAAGGCGGCGATCAAGTCTATAACGATGATGAACTAACTGTCCTTCAACGAGTTTCATTGTTTAAGCGCCTCCTCCATCACTTGTCGCATAATAGGTCCTGCCGCGTAACTACCAAATGTACTTGTGTTATGTACTATAACTGCTATAGCTATTCTAGGATTTTCAGCAGGAGCAAATCCAATAACCCAACCATTAGCAGCTTGATTATACATTCCAATCTGTGCAGTACCTGTTTTAGCAGCAACATGAATATTAGGTAAAGCAAGATTAGGATTTTCTTTTGTAACAACAGCCTGCATCATAGAAGTTAATTTAGATGCACTGTCACTACTCATTACTTGGTTCATAACGGTTGGTCTAGTTTGTGACAATACTGACAAATCACTAGATCTTACACAATCAACAAGAGTAGGCTTCATCAATGTTCCATTATTTGCAATAGCTGCCGCAATCATAGCATTTTGCAAAGGTGTAACCTTAGCATCACCTTGACCTATTGATTCCAGAGCTAGTCTATCTGGAGTTGGCTTAATAGAAAAAGTAGATTTCACGGATCGCATTGGGAATCCAGTAGAATCAGAACCATCAATAGACAGCGAATCGAAGAATCCAAACTTTCTTGCTTGCTTTACAATTACGTCAGATCCTAAAGAATTACCCAATTGAGCAAAAGCAGTATTAGACGAATATGCTAAAGCATCCTCAAAAGATATTTTTCCATCAACACCATTCGCTTGGTAAGTGACATTTGTAAGAGACGTCTTGGTTCCAGGCAAAACATAGCTCGCACCAGCAGGTATTTTCGTATCAGGCTTGTATTTTCCAGATTCTAATGCTGCTGCTGCAACAACAGTTTTGAACGTAGAGCCAGGAGCATAAAGCTCAGAAACAGCACGATTCAGCATAGGATTTGACACATCTGATGTTATTCTCTCATACGATTTATTTACTTCATTAATATTGTGAAGAGCAAGATCATTCGGATCATAACTTGGAGTGCTTACCATGGCGCGAATTCTTCCGGTTTTTGGCTCAATTGCAACTAAAGCTGCGTCTTTGCCTTTAAGAAGATTGTAAGCAAGATTTTGCAAGCGTGAATCAATTGACGTCTCTATAGAAGCTCCGCGATTAGTTGCTCCAGTAAATAATGAACGGAATTTTTGCCAGAACAGAGCGTCTGATTCTCCACTTAATAAGCTATTGCGAGAAGCTTCAATTCCTCTATCTGCACGCTGGCTAATAGAAAAATATCCAGTAACTGGAGCATATACTAATCCGTTAGAATACTGACGTTGATACACAAAAGCATCTTTAGATGGTTCAGATTTCGCTATAACTGTGCCATCTGATGTAAGTATTGCTCCACGTGGAGCACCAAACTCATGGTATAAAGCTCTGCGATTTCGAGGATCAGAATTTAGAGCATTCGCTTTAATAGAAGTAATAATTGTACTTGAAATACCAAGTATTACAAAAAGTACCAATACTGCAGTAAAAAGTTCTCTAAGACTTTTATTCATTGTTATCACCTCTCTCTGAAGAGGAAATAACAGCAGAAGCATCTATATTATTTTCATAATCTGTATTGTTATATTCGCTATTATTTGTATTCGTATTAGCTCGCTCTCGCAATTCACGCTCGCGCAACGCTGCTAAGGCAGCGTATTGGAAAGTATCTGAAACAGGAGCAGATTCAGGTTTATTTGCAGCGTGAGAAATAACAATAAGCAAAGATGCAAGCAAATAATTTGCCACTAAAGAAGAGCCTCCAGCTGCCATATACGGCAAAGTTAAACCGGTTAATGGAATAACCAAAGTAATTCCACCAACAACAGTAAACACTTGGAAAGCCATAGTAAAAACAAGCCCTGAAGCTAATAATTTTCCAAAGCCATCTTTAATTTTCATTGCAGTAATCATTCCAGATGCAATAATAATTAAATACAAAACCAATACGGCTAGAAGCCCAGTAAGACCAAGCTCTTCACCAACAGAAGCATAAATAAAATCAGAATTAGCTAGCGGTGTTATAGAAGGATGACCTTGTCCTAAACCTGTTCCGGTTGTTCCTCCAGCAGCCAAACCAAACAATCCAGATACAATTTGCGCTGAGCCACCAGGGAAACGATTATAGACCGCATTATCAAATGGATGAAGCCACGAATCCACACGATATTGCACATGTGCGAATAACTTTACTGCCATCAAGCATCCAGCTACAAAAGCAATACCTCCAACAGCAATCCACCCTCTGCGACCTGTTGCAACATACAACATTGACACAAACATTGCGAAGAACATCAATGACGTTCCAAGATCATGCTGAATAACGAGCACGCCCATTGATGCGGCCCATACTAAAGCAATAGGTCCCATGTCTTGTAAGCGAGGAAGGTGAATTCCCAAAACTTTATTTCCACCTACAGCAAGTCGATCACGATGATTAAACAGATACGCTGCAAAGAAGAACGACAGGAAAAGCTTAGCAAACTCTCCTGGCTGCACTGTGTGATCACCAAAACCTATCCAAATTCTTGCTCCACCAATTTCTTTACCTAATCCAGGAACCATAGGTGAAAGCAAAAGAATCAAGCCTATGACCATATTCACATAAGAAAAACGCCTTAAAATGCGATAATCATTCAAAAGAATAACGAAAATAATTGATAATACCAGTGCCGCACAAATCCACACCATTTGTTTTATTGCAACATTTGTATTATTTTGCCTATCAATTCTAGCTATAAGAACTGTTCCAATTGCAGTTAAAAGCATAATACAAGGTAAAATAGCTTGACTTGCATATGGCTGTTTAACAAGAAGAACACCCCAAAATACGAAAAACAGTGCCATAACGAGAATCAACATTGCTGCATAATTAGCAGAAATATAACCGTCAATACGGAAAAACATCTGTAAAAATGCCATGCCAGAAAGCAACGTTGCAAAAAGCAACAATGCTATCTGTCTGATACGCGTAGCAATCATATTCATGAGGTTTTACCCCCCTGCTTCGCATTATCTTTATTT
>NZ_LXJL01000069.1:0-6642 GCF_001641215.1 Gardnerella sp. 30-4
ATTCTTACTATTATTGAATAAATTTCAACAATGAAAATCAGTTAGATAAAAAGATAACGCTTGCTTACAAGAAACGATAAGAACGCGCAAAAACATGCAAAAAACGTGTAAAAACCAGCGCGCACGTGCAAACATAATGACAAACATCATGTGCAATGCGTGTTTAATACTGCTAAAGAATATGTATCTTAAGCTGTTTTATGTGCTTTTATATGCCTTTCAAACCGTTCTTAAGACTAGCGATCATTTGGGCAGTCATAGCGCAACACCTCATAAACTTAAATGTGCTTTACGTGGAAAATTATATGAGCATTACGTCAAAAACTCAAATATAAGCAACCACAAAACATTTGTTTAACATTTGCAATACATTATAAGTAGTTGGAAGTAATAATATGTCTAAAACTGCAAACATCAACATACGTATTGAACCAAGTGTAAAACAAAGTGCTGAAGACTTATTTGGCAGCTTCGGAATTTCCGTCACTGATGCTATCAATATTTTCTTACGAACTTCCATAATGGAAGGCGGTTTCCCATTCATAATTAAGCAGCCACAATATAACACTGAATCACTGGCTGCTATGGAAGAAGCTAGAAGAATTTCCAGAGACCCTAACGTACCATCGTATTCCTCTATGGAAGACCTTAAGAAAGCGTTGTTGCAAGACTGATGTACAACGTTAAGTTCACGAATGCCACATCAAGGCAGACTGGTTACTTGTTTATTTACTAGAGGATGATATTCTCACATTCACATTCGCACTTTTAGTAACTGCCATATCAACCAACCTCCATACACACACCATAAAATACTGTATCGCATATTGCAACACATTTGCACGAATGGGATTTTTCGACTGTCATACACGATTTTTATGTTCGCATTACTACATCAGATAATACGATCAAGCACCGTGATGGTAGGAAGCCCCGCTTATTTTCTCGTTTGAGTTTGAACATAAAAATAGCAGATAAAGGGAAGGAAATGAATTTACACCAAAGTGAGGGCTTAATCGCTAACAGCATGCTCGCAATATAAAAATTGCAAATAACGTTCTCATTGCATAACTTTTTCGCAATTTGTTATCTAAGTCGCAGTAGCTGGGATAGTACAGAAGAATTACGTCAAGCTATTCATACTTATATTGATTTTTACAACAATCACAGAATTAAAATGGGGCTTAAAAGACAATTATGGAACATCGTGCTATGGTTGCACAAAATGTCTAAAAATTGTCCTAAGCCCCTTTTGTTTTCAATGTCAAGTAATGCTGAATGTTAAGCTTTTTTAGCTTAATAACAGCGAGTTTTCCGTGGTATTTCAACGATAACTCGGGTTTTTAGACACACTTTTTTGCCGCTTATCCTCAAAAATGGTTCCTTCATTAGGCAACGACATCGTTGTCATCAAAGCAAGCATGAACATAAGCGGACCGAGCGCATTCCCATACGTTTTGAACATCACACCAAAATCATGGCCGAATACCACCATCGACAAGTAAAGGAACATAAAATTCACAGCTGTAAACAGAACCAACTTCAGCACGAACATAAGAACCTTGTACATAAGAATATTCTCCTCACTTACTCCACGGAGTCGCACACCAAATAGGTTTAATACTCATTCTATCCAATAATTTTTTGCCATACAATTGTTGTTGTTATTTTTGATAACACATAAAATGTATAAGGTGTTCTAAGTTTTACTTGTAACAAATAGAAATAGGGTTATTCCCCCAAATACTAAATTATGCAAATAGACTACAATTAGAATACTCTAATGAAACTAACCTAATCTACTGTTGTAATTAAATGATGAACTCTTGCAATAATCCCATTGGTAGTGTATGTAGCAACAAGATGGTTAAGAATGGTAAAACCAGTGCAAATAAAACACGATGGAGATATGCGAAACATGCGGCTCTTTTTTAATACAACATTGCCAAGATATAACACGTAAAAAACTGTTACATTTGTTTATGAAATGGCTGTTAAGTTTTTTAAACAAAAACTATAAATACTAATAGCAAGGAAAAAGGAAAGATATAACGGGTTACGTAGAGCCTTTTGCTTAAAGAAGAAGAAAACAGTCTTACAGAATCTTACGCAGCTACTGCGGTTCTTCTCCGTGGGTGCCACTTGATAACGAGAACAATATTGGTAAGCACAATGCCAACAACTACGCTCACCCATGCCAAACTCGGTGTAAGAAGCCAAGCGAGAACACCAAAGATCAGCAGTCGAAGCAGTACAACAATAACTAAGAAAGGCCAACTTTTTGTTAGGCATTTCTGTTGATCAGCCTTCAATGCGCCCATCAGAACCATAATCGCAGCCGCCGCGCAAGAAAATAGCATATTGCCAAAGAATATGACGAGTAGCGTGCTCCAGCCAGCGATAGTACAAAGCATCCACCATTGCAGCATCAATGCAAGCAAAAATGTAACAACAGCATATACTGCTTCCATCAGCATATTCGCAACGATTAACGATGAGAATGTTAGAGACGTACCTCTAGGAGTGTCTGTTTTACCTGCGCTCGCATGCTGTAATGCAATCTTGTTTCTCACCTCGGCGCGCTTTACGCGTTCTTCTTCAAGCATTTGAACGCCAAGCTCAACCGATTTCTTTGAAGCTTCCTGTAATTGCGCATCCGTCATACCTGGCTGCCAAGGCTTTTCAAAAACAAACAGCAACACACTAGTAATCGCTGCACCAATAATAATGCTTAGCAACGTGATATTGGAAACAAGCAATAAAGCAATACCAGAAGTCACCAGCAGCCTGAGCACAAAATCGATGATTCCTATGAGTAAATCACCAGATCCGTCATCTGGTCTGCGATGCCTATCCCACTGCAGATACGCTGCACTTAGCAGCGAAAACACCACAACACTCAACGCGAGTATGACCACAGTTTCCCAACCTAGTACGCGGTGCCCTACGAACTGCTGTACAAGCAGCGCAATAATAAGCGTGCAAACGCTAGCAACAGTTTCTGTAATCACATGACCCCAAAAAGCATGCTTGAAAAGGAGTGTTCAGTAAGGGATTAAAAGAAAACCAACTGAAAGCCTTTAAGCGGGAACATAAGAAATAAAACGACCATACAAGAGTAGAGATACTCTGTGTGGCCGTTTTCTTATACTCAGATACCGAAATAGTATTTGAGATTTTTAGAACAAACCTTGTATTTGAGCTTGTATTAACACTGCAGTAACGCTGGCACCTGTATTAATTAAAAAGTCTTTTAGTCCAACCAATGCTGATTTTAAAATATGCGGTTTCTTCTCTTCTTCAATTTTTAATTTGATGTCAGCTAATAATTCTGTTGCGGTTTCTATATCCTCTTTTGATAAATCAGATTCACTAATACTTTTTTCAACGGCATCAACTACATCCTTAACTTTATCATAGGAAAATGTAACTGTATTCTCACTTCCAGACACTATCTGTACATTATCGGATGGCGAATTGATCACACTTGTATTCCCGTAATAATTATTCACGGTTTGCGGCATGTTCACTGCGGATTCTTTTTCAGTCTCAGAGAAAACCATATTTTCCCCTACAATACCTTCCGATTCTAATTTCAATGTCCATTCTAAAATAGTATTTTTGACTTTTTCTTCAATGTCTTTAACTGCAGTTGTAGGTACATGTAATGCATAATCCATTGGAAGTAGCGAATCAGCCATTTTATCAAACAATGCAAGTTGTTCGCCTGAAAAATCTAAAGTTAATACATTTCCTGAGGACTGACATAAAGAAATGATTTCAGAAATTGAATTTACTAACTTTCTTTCACAAATCTTTTTTTCGTATTCATTATCCTGTATTGAGGTTGGAATCCAACCGCGATAAGGATTGAAAGTTTTTAAACTTCCACGAACCTTTCTATACTCAGGGCAAGATTCTGGGTCAGGATAACCATTTAATTCGTGTTGAATCCATTGATCAAAATCAGCAAGCTTTAATTTTGATGCAATCAAATGTGCTTTGCGTAATATATTAACAACATCGCAATTTGATGACACAATTTCATTCTGTAATTCTAAAACAATACTTCCCATGTTATTCACCATCCTTCTTTCTACCATATAGGGCACTATTCTCAGCAAACATCATAGTTCTTCACATAGAAGCAATAAGGAAAAGGAATAATCTAACTTTCTGAAGTTGTTTCAGAATGCTCCTCAAAATTTTCTACCTGCTCCATCACCTTTGTGAACACTTCAGGACTATACTGTGGCGGATAGCCGTTCTTAACCAAACAAATCTTTATCTTCAATTTTAACTGATTACGCACATTCTGATTGTTGAGCCAGTCCACAAATGAAGACTCGGTATCTATTATTTCCTTAACTTTTTTAGCAAGTGTCTTGCATTTATCGTTTATCACAACACCGTTAACTTCTTTGTCAATGCCATATTCAAACTTATACTGGTCACGAAGAGCAATCAAAATATCATAGAATGCCTTTTCTTCAAAGGTTAATCCTATTTTACGGAAACTCTCACGATTTTCGTTCATCTGACGAAGTATCACTAAAGCTTGTTCAGTTGCAGCCTTAATAATATCTTCTGAGGCAGCTTCCTGTGTTGCCCCGGCTTCTTCAGCAGTAAGGTGCTTACGTCTTTCATGGTACTCATCAATAGTCTTTTCAATCATTTCTTGGAAAGATTTCGCTGCTAATTGGTTAACCCTGCCATATTCCTTTATTTGCTTACGGAGCATTTTGATAAGTAATTCTAACTTTGTAGCAGGCATTTCTACATCTGATAATTTTTCAAAGTATTCAGGAGAGAAGATATCTTCTTCCTCGCCACTTTCAAGAACACTTTCTACCTTATTGTATTTTAATGCCTCTTCAACCATCTTTGATACCACAAGATTCATAGTTTCAGCATCAACATCGCTGGTTCCACTCATTTTACGAACGAAGCCTGCTATAGCCATAAAGCACTGTGCAAGCGCAGATTCTTCTTCGCCCAGATTTCCAGAAGGTTGGCAAATATCAAAAGCACTTCTCATTCTCTTAACAGACTTTAAGAAATATGTCTTAAATGAGACCTGATTAGTTTTTCCGTTTCCTTCTGTCTGCAAGACCTGTGCTGATGTAAAGACATACTCAGCCGCTTTGGAAAGTAATTTATATCTTTCAACAGGGTCACATTTCGTATTAAGGAATGGAGCTAAGTCATAATCTGTAAACAGTGCTTTAAGTATTTCAATCTCCTCCCTGAATGCAGAGGTAGCCTGCTCAACGTCATCCGATGTGGGAGCAACTGATGTATCACCACCGTAAACCTTCATGGCCTCACGCATATTATCGCGAATGCCAATATAGTCGATAACCATACCATATTCTTTGCCGGGATATTTTCTGTTTACACGACTGATAGTTTGAATCAGCAAGTGCTTCTTCAAAGGCTTATCGTTATATAAATATGTAAGTGACGGAACATCAAATCCCGTAATCCACATATCAACTACGATAACAATATGGAAATTAGACTTTTCCTGTTTAAAGGCTGCATCCAGTTCTTCGCAACGTTTATCATTTTTAACTCCACCAAGATAGTTATACATCTCAGCTTCATCATTACTTCCAACACTCGATACCATAGCCATAAATGGCATAGGCTTTAATTCTTTAAGTTCTTCATCTGTTGCAGTAACTCCGTCAGGAGTTTTCTTTTCTTCAAACCATTCCGGATATTTATCCTTGAATTTCAAAAGAAGTGAATATGCAATTTTTCTGCTAGAGCAGACAATCATTGCTTTCTGAATTCTATCTGGGTCACTATCACAAGATGAAATATAATGGTCATGAATATCTATAGCAAGCCTCTCCAAGCGAGAAGGCTCGCCAAGGATAACTTCCATAGAACTCATTGCACGTTTACTGGCTTCAATATCATCATACGTTGCACCATCATCGGCACACTTTTTATAGTAATTTTCAATTTCTTTAGCTTTGGTCTTATCAAGTAACACCTTGGCAATACGAGGATGATACTTAATAGAAACAGTTAGTCCATCTGCGACCGCCTGATCCATAGTGTATCTATCAATTTCCTGACCAAAGGTCTGATATGTTTCGGCAATAGGAGTTCCTGTGAAACCTACAAACGTAGCATGTTGAGGCGGTAAGTTTGCTAGTCAAGGAGTAAAACGACGAAGATTAGCATTTACTTCCGCCCATGCGATAGCTGTCCGTGATTGACAAGTGCTAGCACGCAGACAGAACGGAGATAGCGAACCGCTGAGTGTGTCGCTCTGCTCGTAAAAGCTTAGAAACCTTTGAACGAAAGGGATAATGAAAGCCTTGATTGCAAGGCTTTTTGCTTTATGGTGGGTAAGTATCAGAGTGAGAAAATTTTTGGAATGAGTAGAAGTGATAGCTAGAAATTATCAGTTTCTATTTCCATTTACCCTGTGGGTACGTGTTTGTTTCCATTGACAAGGAGTTTGTGGGAATAGAAATGTACCCACCTTGTTTGAATCAAGTGAAGTGTAGTTGAAGGAAATCTGTTGAAAGCAATACTTCATTTTACCGAATAAGTAATAATTTAGGCAACTTCAAATCGATTAAAAAAAAAACTATTTTAAAGGTTAAGAGTAGACAAAAATTG
>NZ_LXJL01000007.1:0-3826 GCF_001641215.1 Gardnerella sp. 30-4
TGATAATTCTAGTTATATAGATGTTTTCTATGGCTCTTATACACATCGTCAATGATTTTAGTAAACAAAAAGGAGCAACAACATTTATTTAGAAGTATGGACTTTTGTTTATGTAGACTATACAATTGACGAATTGTGTAGAATAGCAATTGTGGCGGCAAAATAAATTTCGATTAATTTATATAACGCACGTAGTTAACAAAGAGGTGCTACAAATCGTAAACAGTCGTCCTATACATTTGTTGACTACAAAACTAAACAAAATATGGGAGGATACTATGAAACGCAATGCAGTAACAGGGTTCCTAACTAGCCTATGCATGCTCTTGAGCCTATCTGCTTTCGCAATGCCAGCAATGGCAACAACCGCAGATAATTATGCAAAAACTCCACTTACTGCTGAAACAGCTAAACAAATCGCAAATGGAACTATAGGCTTAGATTTACCTGGGGCTTTGGATATGTCTTTATATCACAAGAAGCCTCTTGATCCGCAAGCTGATTTAGATGGTGACGGCTTAACTAATAGTCAGGAAATTTACACTTACACTAAAGACGGTAAGACTTATTATGGGTACAATTCTCACCCTATGATGAACGATACCGACGGCGATGGTATTCCAGATAATCAAGACAGCAATCCTCGCAGGTGGGATATTAGTCCTCGCGATATGGCTTTATTCTCTGAACTTTCTTATCGAGATGATAATTACATAAATAAGGTACTCGATTACACTAAACCGCTTCACGACATTTACAAAAATCGCAATGAGTACCGCCTTATGCACAACGAGCTTGCACCATTCTGGAAAGTTAAAGAAACCTACCACAAGAGGGGAGGATTTGATGCTGTTTTGTTTGAAAATGTAAGTCCATACCCATTCTTAGAACAAGGCACTGTTCAAGTACTAGCAATTCGTGGAACTTCCCAATTTAATGATTACGATGATGATTTTGCAATAGCTGTAGGTCATAACCCAGATCAAGCTAAAGATGTTGAGCAGTTGATTGAGCGTTATGGTCGCGAAAATACTGTTAGCAATTTGTATATTACCGGACATTCCCTCGGAGGGTATCTTGCACAGCGTGCTTTAATTCGTGCTAAAGGCAAAGGCTACAACTGGATTAAGAAAATTTACACATTCAATTCACCACAAATTTGGGGAAATATTTTCAACCGTTGGTTACGTACCGTCGCCAATACTGGCAATAAGCTCACTCGAGAAGGTTACGCTGTTCATTACAAAGTAGACAACGACAAGGTTATTCGTTCTGTTGGCAATTTTGCTGGAGCTATAAGCGTCGGCAATTCTGCGCAAGGACATAGCTCTCGAAGCTATCTTGAGGCTCGTATGAACAATTTCCCAGGTTTCACCGTAGGTACTAGAGGAGATATTTCTGGCACTGGACGTTGGATGGAAGAACTTAACAACTTCTACGATGTTCGCACGTTCTAATTACTGCTAATTAAGGATTGCTAATTAGCACCAGCAATAGATAGCTACCTCGTGTAATTTATTAACAATAAGCTAAGCGCTGATTTACCGATGATTCATTAATATCCCAAGTAGCTCAGCGCTTTTCCTATATCAATTAATCTAATGAAATTCTTTCCTATTACACCGCATAAGCTTAAGTATTAACTTTTGGTACTTATTAARMTTATCTGATTCAACTAGATACAATTTTATGAAGTTGTTAAATCTGATAAAATCAACACGTTGAGCTAAATCTGTTGTGCTGCTCGCAAAAATATTTTCAAAATAAAGTAGAAGTCTGTACAAAAAGTAAGGAATAGCAGTATGAGAAAAGTAAGTACCATTCACACAATTAGTGGAATTGTATTAGCTTTTGGTTTGATTGTTTCATCTCTGATTTACGTACCTTCGTTAGCAACAACCGCAGTTGCAGAAGAAACATCACCAATTCACACTCCTTTGACTGCACAAACTGCTCACGACATTTCTACTGGTCGAATTCGTTTGGAAAATAATCAGATTGATTCTTTGCTTTACCATAAAGCCGCGCTAGATCCAGATCAAGATAGCGATGGCGACGGTCTGAAGAACAGCGAAGAGCTTTACACTTACGTAAAAAACGGACGCACATATTACGGATATAATTCGCATCCACTTATTAAGGACACCGACGGCGACGGGTTAGATGACAAAAACGATAACAATCCTCGCAGGTGGGATATTAGCCCTCGCGATATGGCGCTTTTTATGGAGCTTGTGTATAGGGAAGACAGTTACGTCAAAGAAGTACTTGACTACTCAAGACCACTCACTAAAATTTACAAAAATCGCAACGAATACAAGCTTATGCATAACGAGCTTGCGCCATTCTGGAAAGTCAAAGAAACATACCACTTTGGAAGCGGATTTGATGCTATTCTTTTTGAAAATGTAAATCCTGCATACCCATTTATTGAGCAAAACGGCGTGCAAGTTCTTGCAATCCGAGGAACTGAAAGCGGCGGAGATTTTACTAATGACATTAAACTAGCAATTGGATTAAACCCGAGCCAAGCTTTAGATGTAAACAATGTGATGGATAAAATCAATAGAGAAAAACTTGCTACTAATTTATATATAACAGGGCATTCTCTCGGAGGTTATTTATCTCAACGTGCTTTAATTTACGCTAAACAAAAAAATTACCAATGGATTACAAAGGCCTATACTTTTAACGCTCCGAGGATCAAAGGTAATATATTCAACAAATGGCTTTGGGAAACATCTGATTTTGGCGATCAATTAACAAAAGAGGGTTATGCTGTTCATTACAAGGTTGATAATGATAAAGTAATAGGACCAATAGGAAACCTTAACGGCGCAATAAGCATAGGAAGATCTGGAGAAGGTCACGGATCTCGTAGTTACTTTGAGCCTAGAATGGATAGTTTCGAAGGATTCACAGTTGGCGAACGCAATAAAATTGAAGGAACCGGTCGCAAAATTGCTGCACTCGACGGATTAGTTAACGAACCAGTTATTAAAACTGACGAACAATCTTTCGAACCTAAAATTGAAAACATAGACATTTTTGAAAACGATAAGTTACCAAAAGTAACAGATTATCTTCTTAATGCATCAGACAGACCGCAAGGATCTACCATTACAGATATTACAGATAAAACTTCTATTAACACTTCTAAAAGTGGAAAATACGAAGGTAAAATATTACTTGCATTATCTGATAATTCAGTAAAAACTATTATAGTTCCAATAATTATTCATAAGCGATTGGCTAATATCGAGGAACTTCCAAATGTTACTGCTGAACCTGGCAAGAAAATAGAAGTCAAAAAAGACAATAAAATCCCCGATAATTTCGACTTCAAACCATACTTAAAAAACTTACCAGAAAACAGCACAGTACAAGTTGTAAAACAACCAAACACAACAAACACTGGAGAAACAACATTTATCGTAGAAATAACCTTTGCAAACAAAGCAAAACAGAAAGTAACTCTTAAAGCTCACGTTGTAGAAATCATTCCAGCAACACCACTAAACCCAGCTAAAAAACTCATACCAGGCAAAACCATTACTCCGATTCCAAATGTTACTGCTGAACCTGGCAAGAAAATAGAAGTCAAAAAAGACAATAAAATCCCCGATAATTTCGACTTCAAACCATACTTAAAAAACTTACCAGAAAACAGCACAGTACAAGTTGTAAAACAACCAAACACAACAAACACTGGAGAAACAACATTTATCGTAGAAATAACCTTTGCAAACAAAGCAAAACAGAAAGTAACTCTTAAAGCTCACGTTGTAGAAATCATTCCAGCAACACCACTAAACCCAGCTAAAAA
>NZ_LXJL01000007.1:4441-16164 GCF_001641215.1 Gardnerella sp. 30-4
GTAGAAATAACCTTTGCAAACAAAGCAAAACAGAAAGTAACTCTTAAAGCTCACGTTGTAGAAATCATTCCAGCAACACCACTAAACCCAGCTAAAAAGAGTATTACGTGGGCCGAGTTAATTCCTGCAAAGAAATCAACACCATGGACCGAGCTAACACCAGCGACACCAGCTCCAACACCAACTCCCGTACCTCCGACACCTGTTCCACCAACACCGGAACCAACGCCTTCGCCTACGCCGACACCGACGCCTGATCAACAACCTGCAGTGCCTCTGCAGCCGAAACCAAACCCGGTGAATCCAACACCCGTTCCGCCAAAACCTGCGCCTAAACCAGAGCCACAACCTGTTCCACCAACACCAGAATCTCATTCTGGCAACAGTGAGCACTCTAGCAATGGCGAACCTGATAAGTCTGCAAATAGCACAACCCCACAGACTAATAAGTTCGATCAAGACCATAAGGAAATTCCAAGCATGGGATTTCCCGGACCAACGCATCCTTCCAAAACTCTACAAACTCCTGCAGTTAGTAACGATTCTATGCGCGGAAACCACATAGAGCTTAACGCAAACTCAGAATCACACACATTACAGCAACAGATTCCATCAGCACCAAAGAGTATTGCAGATTTACTTCCAGCGTTGTGCAACACTCTCACCGTCGGGAATAATAACATTGCTTATGCGGGAAAAAATAACCATATCACTGTTACAGTAAATGCAACATCAGAATTCATGCGCAGATTACAACTAGAAAAAGCAGTAAAAGCTTATGCCTACATATATTCCAACCCTAAACTTCTTTATAGCGCAAATGGAATGAAATATGTAACAGTTCACATTAATGAATATGGCAGAATTGTATTCGACGTAGTTATTCCAGAAGAATATAAAGGCAATCATACGATTGTCCTTATTGACGAAAACGGTAAACAAGTTGCGTGGACGAATACTTTAGTAAAGAAAGACCCTCATTTACACAAACAATCCACAATAGCCAATAATGCACTCCCTCGTACTGGAATACAAATAATTCCAATTGTACTTAGCGTTGCATTGATGCTGTTTGCTAGCACAATTGTGACAATTGCAAGAAAAAGAAAGTTTAACTAAGCGTAAGTTGTAGTTTTTATACATCCAATGTACAAAAACTACAACTTAACAATTTTACAATCTGAATGGAGCGGATGACGGGAGTCGAACCCGCCTCTGAAGCTTGGGAAGCTTCCATTCTACCGATGAACTACATCCGCATGCTGTAACTAAAAGCAAACTAGTTTCAACAACCATCTAAGGGTATCATGCACAGCTTACCGCTTCAATATTTAGGAATCAGTTTATGAACTCAATAAACAAGACAAGCAAGTTCAACAAATAAAATATTCATGCAGCAATGCTCATTAGACGCCCAATCCTATCCTGAACAGTAGGACGCGCAGTACACAAACGCACAAGCGCAGGAGCGTTATTATTCCATGGGCAAATAATCATCAAAGAAGCAACAGCCTGCAATCCAGCAGTAGATTTCATCTCGTGAAGCTGCATGCCGTAGGTAATTTTATTAAGTGCGGAAGCAAGCGCAGCAAAATCTCCAGTAATTTCACTACTTCCCTTATCTGCGTCAAATTCACGCGAACCAGGAATAATTGCATTGATAATAACAGAAGCAATAGGAGCGAATAAAATATTTAAAAACTTACCAATAAATTTGCAATACTTGCGAATATCACGACGATATGTATCACCAACATAAACAAGCCAAGAACCAACGTACGTTAATACTGTTGCTGTAGCAGTAGCCAGCGAAGAAGCGAGAATATCATGATTATAAATATGAGTTAATTCATGACCAATAACACTACGTAACTCGCGCTCGTTAAGGATATTAATCAAACCACGAGTACAACATATGCTTGCATGACGCTCACTTCTACCGGTTGCAAAAGCATTAGGACTTTCGTAGGGAGAAACCATTACTCGCGGCATAGGTTTACCAATTCGAGCAGATAAATCTCTAACCATTGCGTAGAGCACAGGCTCTTCTTCTTCACTAACCTCTGTAGCACGCATAGCAATAATCGCAAGCTTACTTGAGCACCAATAAGCAAAAACACTAAATGCAATACCAGGAATAATGAACCATATTAGTGATGACAGATGCGAGCCAGCAAGAACCCAACATAAGGCAAGAAAAAGCCACACAACAACAAAAAATAGTGCGGCTTTTAAGCTGCCATAGTGTATTCTCAAGCCTTTCAACATATGATCTATCTTAATAATGCGAACTTAAATTTTTCTGAATATATACTGCGTATTTACTAACTACAAACTTAAATACTAAGTAATATTTTCAGTTTATTTAGGGCATTATTTGCTACCTAAAGCAATATTTACAAGTTCAGACGCTGAAACAACTTTCTTTCGAGTTCTCTGCTCATTGGCTCCAAGCTCACGCTCATAAGAGTCAACTCGCTTCCAACCGGCGTAATCAATTGGTTTAATGCCCTTTTCTGCCAATAATTTATCTATAGAATTTTCATCGCGATCAGGTGCGATTCGCCCAGCATTGCCAGCTTTAGATAAATCTTCAAGCATATTATTAACAATCAAAAGAGCATCGGATTTTGTAGAGCCGATTAATCCTACCGGCCCACGCTTAGCCCAGCCAGTTGCATACAATCGCTCACGGACTTCGCCATTTTCTACAGACGTCACTAAGCGTCCATCAATATTTGCAAGCAAAGTACGCTTTTCGTCGTAAGCAATTCCTGTAACTTCTGCAGGATGGTAGCCAATGGCATGGTAAACAGCTTGCACAGCGTAATCTTCAAATTCACCTGTGCGAGTCATTGTGCCATCCGCGCTTGTTACAGTTCGCTCAACTCGTATTGCTTTCACACGCCCATCTTCACCAAGAATTTCTACCGGCGCACAGTTGAAGTGGATAATATAGCGTTTGTCGGCTGGATTCCCCTCAAAATCAACGTTTCCGCCATCTTCCATATCTTCTGCCATGTCTCGAATCGCAAAAAGTTCCTCAACCATTTGACGCGTGAGCTTATCGTTACCGGCTACTTCAATAGTCTCATCGTCAAGTTCAAAATCATCCTCATTAATAACAATTTGCACTCCGGATAACTTTTCCATTTCGCGCAATTCTTGAACAGAGAATTTTGCTTGGGCAACTCCACGACGAATAAATAAATGCAAGGTTTGGGTTTTATTTTTTTGCAATCCCTCATACACGTCGTCTGGAATATCCGTATGCGCGCGCAAATAATCAGGATCTCGTAAAAGCTCACGAGCAACATCCATTGCCACATTTCCGCCGCCAATAACAGCTACTTCTTTTGCTTCAAGCGGCCATTCTCGATTGCTAGTCGGGTATCCGTCGTACCATTCTACGAATTTTGCAGCTCCGTACACTCCGTCTAAATCGGCGCCTGGAACTCCTCGAAGAGGCCTATCTTTCACAGCGCCGGTTGCAAATAGCACAGCATCGTAGCGTTCCAATAAATCTTCTAATGCAATATCCTTACCAAATTCAACATTTGCATAAAGATGAATATTTGGATTATCAAGCGTCTTTTCAAGCGCATCCGCAATAAATTTGATACTTGGATGGTCAGGAGCTACTCCGTAACGCACTAATCCAAAAGGCACTGGCAATTTTTCAAAAAGATCGATGCGAGCGCTAGAGCCTAATCCCAATTCTTCTCCACGCTTTGCAATCTGGCGTAAGAAGATATCGGAAGAATACACTCCTGCAGGGCCTGCTCCTATTACAGCAATACGCAGTTGAGATGTTTCTTGTGAAACATTTTCGCTTAAATTATTTTTTTCCATTATTATCCCCATATTGAGCTGTATTATACGGCACTTTTCGCCGTTTTCGCGCTATTTAGCGCGGCCTACAAGCATAGGTTGCCTCAATCCACTCAGCAGCGTAACTGTAAAGCGTTTATATGTAATTCTTCGCCAAAAATAAGTTACGTACAAGCTTGAGCTCTTACCGTTTGCAGCTAACTCGTATGCTTTCATAATTAGACTAGCGCATTACTTCGTCTTACAACATGCTCAAATAAATAAAATGCTCAAACGAATATTATTAAAGGTGTCGTAATGAATATCGTAAAAAATATTGCCAAAAATATTTTTATTTTCGTTCGCGCAATGCTGTTAAAGCCCACATAATAGCAACAACATCAATTGCTTCTTGCATCATTGCGCCAATAACTGCTGGAATAAAACCGAAAGCCGCAAAAATCATACTTATAATTGCCAATCCAATGCCCATCAATACTGACTGAACCATAACGCATTTAGTATGTTTTGCTACTCTTATTGCGCTTGCAACAGAAGAAATATCGTTGTTCATAATAACTAACTGAGCACATTCAGATGCTGCCGTATCTGTGCCATCCGTTACCGCTACGCCAATATCTGCAGCCGCAAGCACTGGAGCATCGTTTACACCGTCTCCAACCATCATTGTTACAGTCGAATCTTTCTTACTTTTGGCTGCATTGTAATTGTGCTTTTTTACATACGCTAATTTATCTTGCGGAAGCAAATCTGCATATATTGTGTCAATTCCAACGCTTTTACCAATTGTTGTTGCAGCTTGCAAACTATCTCCAGTAAGAATAGATATTGAGCGCGCACCAAGCGTACGCAATGCGTCAATAGTTGATTTCGCGTTATCGCGAGGCACGTCTTTTAACACAATCCGACCAACTAGCACTCCGTCAAAGGAAACATAGGTTGCCATTTCGTCTGCAGCGAGCGCATTGACTACATGTTGTGCCGCAATATGTTGTGTCGCAATATGATTCATGACCTGTTTATTAATATCAGTTTGCTCAGTAACATACTTTCTACGCCCAACGCGCACCAAAACACCATCTACAACGCCTTGAATACCCTGACCTGCAGTTTCCTTCACACTATGCACTACTGGGTATTCTCTAACGCTAGGCAATTGCGGAGTTGAAGATGGATGCGTGTGCTCCCACAAAACTGAACCTGCTTTTGCTATACCTCCAGCGAGAATATGCTGAGAATACGTTTCTAGCACACCTGCGAGCATCACAATTCGATCAGCTTTCTGCGTAGTATCGATTACGTCTACGTTTACAACTTGCGGCTGTTTTACAGTTAGCGTGCCGGTTTTGTCAAAAAATACGTCTGTTACACGACTTAATTGCTCAAGCACATCCTGACTTTTAACAACAATTCCAAGTTTTGCTAAACGCCCAGTACCAGCCATGCAAGCAACTGGAACTGCAATAAGCAGAGGACATGGGGTTGCTAGAACCAATACTTGCGCAAATCGCAATGCGTCGCCAGAAAAGCTCCAAGCAAGACCTGCAATCGCAAAAGATAATACTGTAAACGGCACAGATAGCATGTCTGCAAATCTAACTACTGCAGCTTTAGAAGACCTAGCAGACTCAACAAGCTGCATGATTTTCTGATACTGCGAGTTTTTAGACAGCTTTGTTACGCGCATAATAAGCACAACTCCACCGTTTACACAGCCTGAAAGCACTGCAGCTCCCGCATAGACTTCTCTAGGAACAGATTCTCCGTTAATAGCACTTGTGTCTAAAATTGCAGAACCGCTTAATAATTCACCGTCAACTGGCACTGTTTCGCCAGGAAGCACAATAATTACGTTTCCTATCTTTAGCTCATCAACAGGAACTGTAGCGTAACGCTGCAAATTTGAGGAGATTTCGTTGTCTGTAGATGCTTGCAAAAATGGGCAATTATTTTGTTTACAGTTGCAATTTTGCAAGTCATTATTTTCGCAATTACTTTCGCTATTTTGCTCGCTACTATTAGATTGCTTAGAATTAGCGGCATCTACTTTTCTAAATTCAGCATGCTGGCACAGAACACACGAGCTAGGCTTGCACTGATTTTCACTCAAACATGGCGGTTCGTATGATTCATCATTTGCTTGATTATGATTCATACCATGCTCAATACCTGGCAAAGTCATAAGGTGAGCAGTTTTTGGAGCTGCGCTTACTAAAAGAGATAGATTGCGCTGAGCTTTCATATGCGCAAAATCTTCTATAGCTTCTCCAGTCCAAACCATTACAACAATCAAATAACTTGCCCAGAACTCACCAATACAAAGTGTTGTAAGCAATGCAACAAAAGCAAGTAGATCAATACCTAAAGTTCCATGCAGTAAATGTTTAATCATATTACGCAAAGAAATAACGCTCGTATATAAAACGAGAATAGCGATAATAGTTTTGCCAAGACTAATACTTATGGAAATACTGCAATTAATTTTTAAAAAATCAAAGATTTGCTGCGAAAAATTAGAAATTTGCTCACAGAAAGTAGTTAATATAGGCAAATTATACGAGTACAAAGGCGCAATAAACGGAAAAGCAAGAATTACGACTGTTAATTGTGGTGCACGACGGCAATATGCTAAAAGTTTACGCATACACTTTCCTTACGCTGATCAGGTTAACTACGCTTAAGACGCTGCTAACACACGATTTCACGCCTTGTTAACCCACTGAGCGCAACCTAAATAGCGCACTCAATACACGGCGTAAAGATACTTATGTTGATTTTTGGTTAATCCCAATTTTGGAATTAACAATGACTTTTAATTATTTATTTGTCTCTTTAATATACCATGAAGCCTTGATGAGAAACATTCTCATAAACACAAGCTTAAATAATGCAAAACCAAAACAAATCCAAAAAAATAAATTAATAAACAAAAAAGTTCTGATTGGAAAATCAATCAGAACCCTGTTCGTGGAGCTAAGGAGACTCGAACTCCTGACCCTCTGCTTGCAAAGCAGATGCGCTACCAGCTGCGCCATAGCCCCATTCGGTATTGAATGAAATAATCACTCAATTCCGTGGGCCCGGGAGGACTTGAACCTCCGACCTCATCCTTATCAGGGATGCGCTCTAACCACCTGAGCTACGGGCCCAACTCGTACGCCTAAAACATACAAGTAGTTACATTAGCACAGACACAGAAAATGTCAAACCGCAACACGCCATAAAAAGAAAATAGCATGTTGCGGTTTGAATCAAAAAAATTAAACAGAGGTTAATTAATCAAGATGGCTACGCATGAACCACTGGAACTTTTCCAACTGTTGAACATGATCTTGAATAATATTTGAGCTAACTAAATCAAGCTCATCAAGCTCCGCGATAGCCTTGCGATCGTCTGCAATCATATCGTTATAGTATTCAATAAGCGCTTGCAAATACTCCTTTGTGGACTTGCGACCAGTCAAAGCAAAACGCTTCCATGTACGAGCAGCAACAACATCATCAGCACGTCCAAGTGGAGAACCGCCCAAAGTTGCAATTCGCTCAGCAGTTTCATCCGCCTGCGCCAAAACTTCAGCAACCTGTGGATCAAGCATTTCATGAACTGCAATAAAATCTGAACCAGTAACATTCCAATGCGCATGCTTAAGCACCAAAGCAGCTTCCTGCTCGTGGCTTAAACGATTCTGTAAAATGGCAACAGCCTTTTCACTGGCCGCTTCGTCGAGACCTGGCAAAATATGCAACAAAGCCATGTTCTATCCTTCCTTAGGTTTGTTAATACCGTTATTATTCTACTGCTATGGCTTAAACTACGCGCGGCGACGCACTTCAATCGTCGCAATACGCCTACCATCAACCGCAGTCACAGTCATATCGTAACCATCCGCATCATGCAAAACAGCTCCAACACTTCCCATTGAACCAGTATGCGCTAAAAAGTAGCCTGCAACAGTCTCATACGGACCGTCTTCAAGCTCAATGCCGGTAATGTCAGCAAAATCTTCAATGGTCATACCGCCATCAATTTTTGCAACACCATTTACAAAAGCAGTTGTTTTATTCACATTATTTTGCTCAGTTTCACCAGGCAAATCATATTCATCGCGAATATCTCCAACTAGCTCTTCTGTCATGTCCTCGAGCGTAACAATACCGTCAGTTCCACCATATTCATCGATGACAACAGCCAAATGAATACCACGTTTACGAAGAAGTTCCAGGCTCGGCAATAGTTTGGAAGTTCCAGGAAGACTAATTCCTTCGCGAGTTACATCTGCAACAGTTTTTGCATTTGGATCACGCACATCTAGCAAATCGCGAACATGCACAAAACCTATAACATCATCAAAATCTTTGCCAATAACAGGGTAGCGAGAATACGGAAGCTCACGAATTTTCGCGGCAGCTTCTTCAAGGCTCAATGAACCATCCAAAAACTCAACATCAGCACGAGGACGCATCACTTCAGCAACAATAGTTTCCGAAGCATCAAACACGTCATCCAAAATATTGCGCTCATCCTGACTTAAACGCTTATTGCTATTAACAAGCACGCGCAATTCTTCGTCAGAAACTTCGCTTTCCTTCTCATTAGGATCAAAGCCAAGAATGCGCACAAAACCGTTCGTATTCTTTCCAATAAGCCAAATTAAAGGCTTGCAAATCTTTGAGAAAATATCTACTGCCGGCACAACCGATCGCGCAATCTGCTCAGCACGCTGCATAGCAATACGTTTCGGAACTAATTCAGAAATAACAATAGAACAGTAAGAAATAACAAGAGTTAGGAAGATTGTTGTAAGTGGGCCAGCAACGTGCGAAGAAACACCCCATGAACATACAACCGGCACAACATACGGAGCTAAAGCAGACTCACCAAACGATGCGGAAAGAAAGCCAGAAAGAGTTACTCCAATTTGTAGAGCAGATAGAAAAGTGTTGGGATCGCGGGCAATTTTTGCAACTCTAGCGCCACGCGCATCCTGCAATTCCATGCGATCAATTTGCGAACTTCTCAAGCTCACTAAAGCTAATTCGGTTGCCGCAAATACGGAACCAAATAGCAAAAAAATCATAATGAGTAGAATATTAAAACCAATCGCCATACTTGTTATCTTAGTTTACTTCTATGCGATATCAACAATTCTAAAATAATTATCACCATTAACGAAGATAAATTATTTATGGGCGATAAAAATATCCAGTTGGAGCTTGAGCTGTTTGCATTGATATAACGTGCAGCACAACTCCAGGATGCTGATATCCAGGAATGCCAATATTGCCTCTAGAAACACGTGCACGAACACGCACCCATTCATGATCTTGAATTTCGCCAATATTTGATTTTTCGGCAACTAATCCAAACGGAGACATGTCGAGAATACAGCATGACATAAGCTGACGAGATACCCTAAATTGATTTGCATTCAACGTAGAATCTCTGCTAACAAAACCTGTAAGAGTAATCGTGTATCCATCATATTTTGCAGCATTATGATCGATTTCGTCATACCAGGAGCCAAAATCATCATCATCAACTGCTATCTCACGAGACTTTTCATACAATCCCGACAAAGGATAATTTTGGCTACGAATAGCAATAGCACGACCACCAGCATACTGGTCGAATCCATCTACACTAATATTTTGAGCGTAACGCAAAGGAACAATAATAAGTAGCGCAGGAACAACGAAAGCTACAAGCATACGCCAAACATCGCGCGAAGAAACAGAAAACCATCCAATCGCAGCGCATATAGACAGAATAAATAGCAAAATAGCAGTAATTAACAAATAATAATATGCTCTAGGCGTAGTAAAAAGCGTATATTGACCGCTTAAAGTAACTTCCGCAATTATGACTGCAAAAAATAGCAATAAAATAGCTTCTACCAATTGAGCTAAAGTGATTTTTTTACAAGCATTATGCTCAACACATTTTTGTTTTTTCATGCGATGAACCCCCAAGCCCAGTGAGCTAATAATGACGCTAGGAAGCACGCAAAAGCAATAGTTAATGTTAAGCGCCACACAAATTTACCACGGCAATCCTCAACGAGCATAAGCGTATTCTTTAAATCAAGCATAGGACCAAACAGCAGAAATACTAGCACCGACGACATAGGCAATGATGTTGCTAAACTTCTTGCAATTACAGCATCTGAGCTGGAGCATAGAGAGCTTGCGTACGCAATAGCCATCATTACAGGAATAGCAATTAACACATTACTCACTTGTACGCGAGAAGCAGGATCAGCTCCGAGCCATGCGCGAATTACAGAAGCAACTATAGTTCCACATACAATAATTGGAATTAATTTTATTAAATCCTGATGTATATGCTGCACATATTTGCGAATTTGCGCAGAAATACTATGCTTTTCAATATTATTTTTTGTGAGATTACTTTCGTTATTCAATTCGCAAGAACAATGTAAAGAAGATTTATTTTCTACTAAAATTTTCTTACGCAAAATATTGGTTTTTGAAGGGAATATAACAAAACTTAATCCAACCAGTAATGCAATACCAACACCTAGAGCAATACGCATAATAGCAACAGCTGGGGCGTCAGAGAACGCATAAAATGTTGCTAATACAGATACTGGATTTACAACAGGAACTGCACATAGAAAAGTTATGGCGCACGGTAATGGTAGTTTTCTTGCAACTAAACGAGAAAACGTTGGAACTACTACACAATCACAAACAGGCACGCAAACGCCAGCCAATATGGCAGCCAAAAAACCGTTTGCCGTAGATTTTGGAGCATGTTTCTCAATAAAATCAGCAGTTACCCAAGTTTCTACTGCAGCAGAAACAAGCACACCTATGAGAGTAAAAGGTATCGCTTGTAGCAACAAACCGGAAACACCTCGAATTGTTGTATCAATTAGAAACCAAGGATGTCTCCCCTGTAAAGCAGGAGCAGCTGCAATAATAAAAGCTACTAAAGGAGCTCCAACAAGCAAGAAAAGATAGTTCGCAGAATTAGCAGAATTTGCAGAATTCGCACCAAGCGTATCTTTAGATGATTGATTCATATTTGTAACCTAACAACGTATTAATAATTCTGTTAAAAATGTGACTACATGCTACTTAGCATGAAAGAACCTCTACCAAACCATCCTTCATTCTATACCTAGCACCAACTAGCATGAGGTTATCATTAAAAGCAGATTCACGAATAGTTTGAGATTTATTACATATTTCAGCAAGAATATTAGATACATGGATTCGTTCAATATCATCCGTGTTTAATTCTTCTTCAATACCAGCAAGTGCAGCAGGACCTAAAGAACGAAGCAATATTGACTCGCTAGACTCAATTATTTCGCTTGTTTCATCTTCGCCGTATTTAGAAACCAGCTTTTGCACATTCGGCAAAACGGCTTGTACTGCACCGCAATGCTCATGCCCAAGCACAACAAGCACTTTTACTCCCAAATCGCTTACAGCGTATTCTAAAGATGCAATTACAGCATCATCAAGCACTTCGCCTGCAGTGCGAACAGAAAAAATATCACCTAAACCGGCACCGAACACAAATTCTGGAGCAACGCGCGAGTCAGCACAGGAAAGAACAACAGCTCCAGGATGCTGACCTTCAATAAGAGATAATCTCGTTTCTTCACTAAGTCCATCACAATTTAATGAGCCTTCTGCAAACTTACGGTTACCAGCTAGCATCGCGCTCCACACAGATGTAGCCAAAAGTGAATCTTCTTTTAAAAGATCTTCTTTGACTGTCTCGTGCATTATTACCTCCTTGTATTGATGCGCTTGCGCAAAGGTGACGAATACAAGCTATCAACAAATTTTGAAAACACTTCGACTTATAAAACATATTCTATCGTTACTGTGTTAAATAGAAAATATGCTATAAAAGC
>NZ_LXJL01000070.1:0-6069 GCF_001641215.1 Gardnerella sp. 30-4
GGCTTAGGACAATTTTTAGACATTTTGTATAATCAAAGCACTATATTCCGTGATTGCATTTTCTGGAGAAAGATGATGAGTGAGACGAATGTAAGGCCAGTGCTTTAGGGGCATTCACTTAGGGATTTAATTCCTAAAAAATTATCGGCGTAATCGGTATTACTACCGGCTACGCCGATTTTACTTATGGAGTGGAATATCAACTGCACCTATGTAATTCCACTGTATCCATATGGTTTGTTTCTTGGTTCTTGTACCTGCTACCTTTTCAGATTTTTCAACATAAATCTTATCTACAAAGGTTCGAATGATCTCTGCATTAAGTTCTTGTATATCTGTGTATTGTCGTACTAATTTCAAGAAAGAATCCACGTTGAGACATTCCTCTTGCGCTTTAGAAATAAAGGCTTCAAGGGATTCAATCTTGCTTTTCAGTTCAGCTTGTTCCTTGTCGTAGGACTCAGACATGCTCTTAAATCGTTCATCAGAAATTTTACCGTCTAAGTTGTCTTCATAGAGATGCTGAACAATTGTGTCAAGTTTGCTAATTCTTGCTTTTGCTTGCTCGAGTTCCCTATTAGAGGACTTTAACTTTTGGGTTAGTTCTTTCTCGCTTTTCTTCATCACAAGTCCCACGAACTCTTCTTCGTGCTGTTTGGCAAATGAAGTAATCATTCGTAGCTCGTGAAGCAGTATTGCTTCGATCTGAATATTTCTAATTTGATGTGATGAGCATTTGCCTTTTTGCTTACGATATGTAGCACAGACAAAGTATTCTTTATCATGGCTCCAACCTTTTCCTCGAACCTGATAAAGCTTGTTACCACAATCCGCACAAAATAGCATTCCCGATAACACCGGCATCTCTCCAAGATTGGTACGCACTCGTCTACCATCTCTTATACGTTGAACAATATCAAAAGTTTCCTGGTCAATAATTGCTTCGTGTGTGTTTTTGAAAATTAGCCAGTCTTCTTTGGGATTCAATAATGTTTTCTTGCACTTGTACGATTTCTTTCTTGTTTTGAAATTGACCGTATGCCCAAGATATTCTTGCTTTTCAAGCATATTAGAGATAGTTTTTTGATTCCAGACTCCCTTAATCTCCGATTTCGCGGAAGGAATTTTAATACCAAGAGAGAAAAAATGCTCAGAAGGTGTTGGAATATTCCTTTTGATTAGCTCATTGGCAATCTGGCTAGGCCCATACCCATTAACGCAGAGTCTAAAGATTTCACGCACTACACTGGCAGCTTCTTCATCTACAATCCAATGATTTTTATCTTCAGGATCCTTAAGATATCCGTAAGGAGGATTGATGCAGAGCGGCTTCCCACTTTGTCCTTTTGCTTTAAACACAGCTTTTATTTTTCTGCTTGTGTCTTTAGCATAAAACTCATTGAAGATGTTGATGAAAGGTGTCATGTCGTTGTCTGACTGATTATTGCTATCTACGCCGTTATTTATTGCAATAAAGCGAATATCAGCGTTAGGGAATACCATCTCTGTATACATACCAACTTGCAGATAATCTCTACCCAAGCGTGACATGTCCTTGACGATAATGGTTCCAATCTTTCCTTCGTCAATGAGAGCAGTTAATTTAAGCCAATCAGGTCGCTGGAAATTAGTACCCGAGTAGCCATCGTCTACAAAGAACATAAGATTGTTGAAATGATTATCCTCGGCATACTTTTTCAGCATGCTCTTTTGATTGATAATGGAATTGCTGTCACCTTGTAATTCATCGTCTTTGGATAAACGGCAGTAAAGTGCCGTTATCTTGCCTACATTATCTAGAGTATAAGAAGGCTGTCTATTTAGTTTATTCATCTGTTTTTCCTCCTTTCCGACAGCCTTCAAGCGGTCAGTATATATTCCCGTATAACTCAGAATTTATCAAGTTATTTAGCTTCTATTACATGGTTTAAATTGCTTAAAATAAGGTGTTTGATTAGGTCTTTGACACCTTTCTGAGCACTCTTGCTTTCAAGAGAGTTAACCGTAAATTCAGTATTTCCGATTCTTAACACTTCGGTTTTTACCGGTGTATCCTTAATTTGTTCATCCATGCATTTTGACCTCCTTGTTTAAGAAAGTTGCAATACTTTAATTGCTTCAGGATGTACCAGTTTCCCATCCAAATACTCAAAAGAGAGGTAACCTATCTGGTCTATAAGAGAAAATATTTCGTTTAGAACCTTGATGGTTGGGTTATGGCGTTCGATAATCCAATAGTTGGAAAAATCACCAAAGGCGATAACTTTTGCTCCCTTTTGCGAAGAAGGCATGGCATTGTCAATGACCACAGGTCTGCCCATTAAGTTGCCATCAAAATCAGGTAGGATGTATGCTCCGGTAGTGTCCTTTAAGGTTTGAAGATAAAGAGCAGTTTCATCATTCATAAGCCACGTGGCATTTTCTCGATACTTACTATCTAGCGAGAAGAATAAATGTTTGATGGTATCTGCGGAAATCTCTTTTGCTTGCACAGCAACCTCAGCACCTGATGTATCTGATAAAATTCCTGTCGGCTTAGTTATCCCATCGCCATTTATAAAAGCTTCCGACTCACTCAATGTAAATTGCTTTGTCAGTTCGCTTGTGATGAACTCTTCGATATCAAAGTCAAGATCAGCTGTAAAATCCGTACCCAAACGAATAAGGTTAACTAGGGTATAATCCGTTACATCAATACGCTTAAAGCCATCTTTAATAGGCATATGCGTAATGATATTCGCATCATAATCTTTCATCCATTTAGTGAACGGTGTACCTTCATAGATGAACAATTTGCTTGATTGCGAGTGTGCTTTTACCACTGTACACAGTTTTCTAAGATTACTTTTGTTTGCAAGTTTTGCTTCGAGTTTTGCTAGAGAAGAAGTCGGCAAATCATAGGCACCTGTATGAATGTGGCGCAGTTTTCCTGCAATATTGTTCGCATTACCATTTGCGTCGCGCAGTACGTTCCAAAACGTGTTGTGGTAGTCCTGACTTGCTAGTTTCATTTCTTTTTCAATATCTCTGTTAATCATAATTGTTAGTTCCTTTCATTACTGTTTTCTGCAATTACTGCAGTAATTTGCTTGATTTTGCCCATTTACCCTTTTGAATTCGCTGTTTTTGCACGCGAGACCCTGCGCCCGTTCCCGAAGGGGTACTCTTTAGAGATTTGACACCCCCTAGGGGGTTAGGTTCAGAAAGTAGTATGCGAATAAATTTCCAACAGCACAGTATCTAGGCAGGTTTTCTTTCTTCAATGTTGTCAAAAGCTGAAATCATTTCAGTATTTTGATTTGTGCATGATAGTATTTCTTCTTCATGTTCAACACAGGTTTGCGATACGAATTACGCAATCATAGGCACCACCTCCTTAAACGTGGCATGATGTGGCAGTTAAATTTCGTTATTGCCTTATAGGGTTATATGGGGATATAGGTTATTAACTGCCACTAGTTGCCACTTAAAAAATCGCTAAACTCACTTTTAAGCCTGTAGCCTTTAAGAAGCGTGGTTTTTTCTCCGCCTGTCTTGGGACGCTTTCTTACTACCTCGGCAAATTTTCTTAATTCCTGATTGAAGTTTCTGCTGTTCTCAGAAAAACAGCCGTTATCAATGCACCACTTCTTGTAGTGGTCGTATACAACTGCCGTTCGAATCTCAGAGCTCTGGTCTTTAACGAGTACATCTTCAGCAAACTGTGCCATCTTGTCACTGTCGTGGGCATAACTAAAAATGGCATCAAGAACGCTCTTAGGTGGCTTAAAGCCTTCATCTCGGAGGTGGGTAAAGCCTTCAAGAAGCCAGTTTAAAATGGCACTTTGCACCTCTTTTTTAGAAAACTCCGCCTTTAAGGTTTTATCCTGTTCCCACGCTTCAAAATGCCTGTTAAAGGGAATAATCTGCATGCGGTCGCTACTAAACACTGTCATATCGCTGATGATGGGAAGATAATTGGTGTTCACGTACAGTTTGAACTGTGGTTTAAAGTCAAAACTGTTCTCATGCAGGAATCGAGCGTTTAAGGTATCACTTCCCGTCATGTATTTAACTTGGGCTGAATTAAGGAATAGTCCTCGGCTCGGCTCAGATATATTGGCAAAGCGAACACCGGCAAGGCGTGCTACATCCTCGGTCGGCTGTGAGCTATTAGGGTTCTTCTTTAGAGCAATGGTTTCCGCGCGTACCGCTTTTCCGTAATCGCCCATCACAGACAGAACGCTTTCCATGAGTGTGCCTTTACCGTTTCTTGTGCTTTCTCCAAAAAGAAAGAACATGCACTCATAGCGTGTATCACCGCTTAACGCATAGCCTAATGACTTTTGAAGATACAAGGCTTTCTCACAATCTCCGCTCATAATTTCATCGACAAACTGGCGAAAACGTTCACTTCTTGCCTTCGGGTCATAAAACACAGGTGATACTTTGGTAATAAGATCTGTTGCTAAGTGCTTGCGAAATACACCGTGCTGAAGGTCTAAAGTTCCGTTTTGGCAGTTAAATAGATAAATGTTCTTATCGAACGCTTCCATCGAAATGGGGTAAACGCTTTGAGCTTCCTTGATATAAATCTCACGGTTACGACGGCTGCTCCATTTGTTCCAATACTCAACAAGCATGGAACGGGTTCTCTCGTCTTTAATGACACCAGCATAACGTATAAGAGAAAGAGCTAAATCCTTGCATAGTTCCATCGTTTTAAGCGTTCCAATATCGCAAGTCCAACGTACACCATCGAAGATGAACCACATTTTGCGCTCCGGTACATAGTGCAGAATGTTTTGGAAAATATCAGCAAACAATCTGCCATTACCTAAATCACCGTTGCGATATCGTATATTTTCATCAGGCTTTAGTTCCTGTAATTTAGATAAGAGATCATCAAAGTCTTCCTCAGCACTTGCATTATGGAAAGGCTCATAGAAGGTATGACATTTAGAAACAGCTTTCTGAATGGTTGTGTTGCCATAAGTATCCGCGCCACGGTGTTCATCCCACTTAGGACGGAATAAAGCAGACTTACGAAAAAGTCGGTCTATTTGCTCCTTGTTACCGCCACAGTAAAAGGCAAGAATAGACACAAGCGCGGCATCTGCTTCGCTATGAGAAGGGTAAGCCGAAATGTCACCATGCCAAAGTGCTGTAAATTTAGCTCCATTTATGGCGTTGCCAGCTTTTTCAATAACAGATGTATCGCTTAAATATGACCTTGTACACGCGTTATTTTCTTTTTCATGAGTGTTTATGTTTCGCTTCATGTACGTGTCTAAAAGCCACATGATGGCTTCATCGTCTTCTAAAAGCTCGCCTTCCTGATACACGTCGCCCGTAACTGTTAGATAGCGATTCGTAGCTAGAGCGCTGTAAACCTCAATATCCCCATGCTTGATGTAATAAGACTTTTTATCGTATGCGCCGTTAAACAGAAGCAAGATATGAAAGCCATGCTTACTTGGGCTGTATTCGATATAAGCGTGCTTGAAATGGGCAATAATCTCTTTTGCCCAGTCTTTAATGATGCCATTATCGATGCAGTGGTCTAAATCGATGCCTAAGAGGTTATCAACAAGCTTTATACCAATTCCGTCGTATTGGTCTTTTACTTTCATGGCATCATCAAGCGAGGTGAAATCGCTTAAGTTGTCTGTAGCTGCTTTCTTTCCCGTTATGGGGTTATAAGGCGGCTTAGTGAGCCTACCGTTTTCTTGCTGCTCGTACTTCCATGAACAAAAGATATTCTTGTTCTTTAGTGCTTTTGGCAGTTTCTCTAGATCCATATTTGATCCTCCTTTTCTAGAAGGCTTATCCCTTCTACATCACAGGCAAAAGAAAAAGCCGACTTTTTAACCTGTCTTAAAAAGTTTTTTTGGTCTTCTACTTGGTAGCCATGAAAGAGGGTGTAATCTGACGGTTTTAGAAAAAATTTTTGACAATAAAAATCTCCTAAGCATTCATTAGGCATTTGCCTTGAATGAATAGCAAAGGAGACTTTTTTAATCTGCTATATTCCGGAGTGGCTAGCTCTTTATATCGTTGATATACTCACAGAATCGTGATAATATTTAA
>NZ_LXJL01000071.1:0-5858 GCF_001641215.1 Gardnerella sp. 30-4
AAATTAGCTTTTATCCACAATGCAATTTTTTTATTTTCATTCGCAAAACAAGTTGTAATAATATTTCTATCCGAAAATTTCGGATAGTTTGAAGTGAAAGGTACAAGATGATGGTTGGGATAATGCAAAAACTTGTTGCACGATGCTCTGTGTCTATGCTTCAAGTAAATGAACAATTAGTGAATATTGAGTCATGTTTGTGTCAAAAAAGAAAATTGTACGCTGACGGTCTTAAAAATAAGGATTCTGGAGCTGTAACAGCTGAATATGCAGTAGTTATTATTGCTGCCACTGGTTTTGCTGCACTGCTAGTTGCTATTTTGAAATCAGATACGGTTCGCACAACGTTGACAGATTTAGTTAAAAAAGCATTGAAAATCGGCTAACGGCATGCTTTAGCGGATGAAATGAGCTTATGATGCGGAAAGTTATTGTGTGCAAAAGGTTGTTGCGCAAAATTAGTGATTATGACAGAGGGACGGTAACTGCTGAATTTTCTATTGTTTTACCTTGTGCATTAATACTGTTATTTGTATTGATTGGCATAGGTAGAGCAGTTGTATGTACTATGAATTGTCATGATGCTGCTGCGCAAGTTGCGTATTATCTTGTGACCCATAAGGACGATAAAGCTGCCGCAAGTATCGTGCAGTCGGTCGCAGGTCAAGGAGCGTCGGTGAAAATAAGTCGTAGCAATAATATGGTGAATATTGTTGTTAAATGTCCTCTTGTTCCTGATCCTCTTCATATTTTGCCGCCTCTAGTGGAAAGTCATGTAAGCCAGGTTTTAGTATGAGTAGGCGCAAGAATTTTGTGAAGCATTCAATAAATTTCATTCATAAGCGATATAAGAGCATTGACTGCGGTTCTGGCACTATGCTTGGCATTATGCTAGTGATCGCAGTCTGCTCAATACTAGTGCTTTCTGCTATTTTATGTAATGTTCTCGGAGCTAAACATCAAGCTTATGCTGTTGCAACTTCTGCTGCTTTATCTGGTGCTTCTGCGTTGCAAAGGATGGAGGATAATGCGTGTGAGGTTGTTGCGCGTACTGTTGCTTCAAGCAATGCTTTCTTGAAATCTTGCAACTCTACTAGTAATGATGTAACTGTTCGTATTTCTGTTGGGCTGAATATTCCATTTGCTTCTAACGTGGAAGTTTCTGCTAGAGCAGGACTAGAAGATTGCAATAAGTAGTAAGTAGCAAAAAACGAATATAAATATCAGCAGTCGGGTGGCGGCTGCTGATAGTCTTAACTAAGATATATCGGGGAAATAGTTAGGTCGCGGTAGGTTAGGAAACATGGCACTTGCACTGTATCGTAGATATCGTCCTGACACGTTTGATGGTGTTATTGGGCAGGATCAGGTTACCATACCTTTGTCTAGAGCATTAGACCAAGGGAAAATAACGCATGCATATTTATTTTCTGGACCACGTGGATGCGGTAAAACAAGTTCTGCGCGAATTTTAGCTCGCTGCATTAATTGCGAAAAAGGACCAACTTCGCACCCATGCGGAGAGTGCCAAAGCTGTAAAGATTTAGCTACTGGCGGTGCAGGTTCTATCGACGTTGTAGAGATTGATGCTGCAAGCCATAACGGTGTCGATGATGCTAGAGAGTTGCGTGAGCGTGCTGGTTTCGCTCCTGCTCGTGACCGTTATAAGATTTTCATTCTCGACGAAGCTCATATGGTTACACAGCAAGGTTTTAATGCTTTGCTTAAGATTGTAGAAGAGCCGCCTGAGCATGTAATGTTTATTTTTGCTACCACTGAGCCGGATAAAGTTATTGGCACTATTCGCTCGCGTACACACCATTATCCTTTCAGACTTGTGCCTCCAGAGGTAATGTCTCCATATCTTGAAGATATTTGCAAAAAGGAAGGTATTCTGCCGCAGCCGGGAGTTCTTCGCCTTGTTATGCGCGCTGGTGCGGGATCAATGCGAGATACGTTATCTGTGCTCGATCAGCTTATGGTGGGTGCTGTTGATGGTTCAATTTCTTTGGATTCTGCGGTTGCTTTATTAGGTTTTACGCCTAATTCATTGATTAGCGAATTCATTGACGATCTTATTAATCATGATGGTGCTTCGATATACGATGTAGTTCGTCGCGTTATTGTTGGAGGTTACGATACTCGTAAGTTTGTAGAAGATTTATTAGGTAGAGTTCGTGATTTGTTGCTTATGGTATCTGCAGGTCCTAAAGCGGCTTCAAGCTTACTTAATGATGTTTCTCCAGAAGATTTGGAAATATTGAATAAGCAATCTGCAAGCATGACATTGCATGATTTAGCACGTATGGCTCAAACAATTAATGATGCTTTAAGTGCAATGGCTAGTGCAATTTCTCCTCGCATGAATTTGGAAATTTTAGTTGCTCGTTTGCTTGCAGACAGCGAAACTTCAAATACTGTTGCAACTAATTTGCGCATCAATAACGTGCAACAACAAAATATTTCCACTTCTAAGCAGAATATTCAAAATAAAGTATCTTCTGGTGCTCATTTCGTAGGTTCTACACGCAATAAGAAATATGTTTCTGCAGATAGTGAGAATAATAGTACTTCAAATTCTTCACTACCTTCTGAAACTACAGCATCTCCTATTGCTAAAGCAGAAACGCAATCTGCTACAAACACAAAAGAAACGGAATCTAAAAAAGTGTTTTTGAACGATGCGCATAATGCTAATTCAAAGAATGATTCCATGGATACTGATGCAATGTGGGATAAAGTAGTTTCAAAATTGCCTGATGACGTACGTGAGTATGTAACTCGTGAGTATGTTCCTACAGTGCAACTTACTTCAGCACAATCAGGTCGACAGCGTCTTATTTTGACTTTTAATGAGCCTATGAGTCAACATGCGTTTGCGCTCGCAGTATGCACTACTTCTCCATATGATGGACAAAAAGTGCCAAAAGTAGTAATGAATGAAGTGCATGAGATATTTGGCACGCAAGTAATGATTGCTCCTGCACCAGTTGCTGCTAATGGTGAACAAGTAGAATCTGTTGTTCGAATGGATCCGCAGAAGCTTGCAAAAGTTAAGCGCGATATTTTATTGCGTAAAACAGGTATATCTGCTGGTTTTAGTAATAAAACTGATTCTGATAGCAGCGGAATAAATAAAAATCCTACTAAAAAAGAATCTTCGGGTTTTAGTGGCGCTGATGGCTCCGCAGCATCAGTAGCTTCTGAAAATACTGCGGATGAGTTAAGTGATGTTGCGAATGCGGATGATGATGTTTGGGCAGACATGTCGTCTATGCCTATGTCGGATGTGATTGCAATGCCAGAAAACTCTTCTTCTGAAGAGTCTTCTATTGAAGATGAGCCTATGAATCATGATGACGAGATTACAATACAGAAGAGTTCGCATTCTCATAACCAAGATGAAGCTATTTCTGGTGTCTTGGATCAAGATAAACTACAGTCTCAAGTTCAGAATGCAACTAATACTTCAGAATTGTCTGCTGAATCAATTCAGACTACTGTTTCTCCTACGAATGGAGCTACTGCTGACGAATGTTCAATGGATGATGCTTCATTAGAATCAGCAACATCTGTAAGCACTGATGAGCTTAAACAAATTTTTGAAGTTAAATCTGTTGAAGAATTTGCTTCCACTGATCCTAAAAATCCTAAAAATGCGATTATGAGCGTTAAGAAAAAGCAAGAGGAGTAGTTTACAGTGCATAATTCATCGTCATATGATGGAGCAATTGGTCGCTTAATTGAAGCATTTTCAAAGCTTCCAGGGATTGGACCTAAAGGCGCTCAGCGTATTGCGTTTTACTTACTTTCTTCCTCGGATAAAGATGTTCAAGAGCTAATAGACGCAATTAATAACATGAAAGAAAGTGTGCGTTTTTGTGATGTATGCGGAAACGTATGTGAGCAGAGTCCTTGCATAGTATGCGCAGATCCTCGGCGTGATCATAGCAAAATTTGCGTAGTTGAAGAACCTAAAGACATTATGAGTATTGAGCGAACTCATGAGTATTCAGGTGTTTATCATGTTCTTGGTGGTGCAATTAACCCAATGGCAAATGTTGGGCCTGGGGACTTAGCAATTACGCAATTACTTGAACGTCTTAAAGATGCAAAAGTTCAAGAAATTATTCTTGCGCTTGATCCTGATATAGAAGGTGAAGCGACTGTTACGTATTTGGCTCGATTGCTCGATCCTCTAGGAATTAAAGTTACTCGCTTGGCAAGTGGATTGCCTGTTGGTGGAGATTTAGAGTATGCGGATGAGATCACTTTAGGTCGTGCATTTTCTGGCCGTCAATCTGTGTAATTTTGAATATTGTTTTTATGTGCACAAATTATTATCAATAAATAGGGCATAGTTGGTAGTCTGATATCGAAGCCATTATTCGGCATATCCTGTGCGTTTATCAATATTGACATGAGCAAGGGGTAAAAATTGGCGCTTATCGTACAGAAATACGGTGGTTCTTCTGTAGCGGATACGGATTCCATACAACGTGTTGCCAAACGCATTCTTTCTACAAAAGCAGAAGGCAATGATGTTGCTGTTGTAGTTTCAGCGATGGGAGATACAACTGACGATTTAATTGATCAAGCAATGAGTGTAAATACTCATCCTCCTGCTCGCGAAATGGATATGCTTATGACAGCAGGCGAACGAATTTCTATGAGTTTGCTTGCAATGGCTATTCATGCTCAAGGATCTCATGCTTATTCTTTTACTGGTTCTCAAGCTGGATTTATGACAGATACTCAGTTCGGAGCTGCGCATATTCGTGCGGTTAAGCCTGATCGTGTCAGAAGAGCTCTTAGCAAAGGCAGTGTTGCAATTGTTGCCGGGTTCCAAGGAATTAACGAAGTTGGAGATGACACGACTCTCGGTAGAGGTGGTTCGGATACTTCCGCTGTAGCGCTTGCGGTTGCTTTAGGTGCTGATGTATGTGAGATTTACACGGATGTAGATGGAGTATTTACTGCAGACCCACGTATTGTGCCAACTGCAAAACGTATTCCTGTAATTGATTATGATTCAATGCTTGAAATGTCATCTTGCGGTTCGCGCGTGCTTGCTTTGCGTTGTGTTGAGTACGCTCAGCGTTTTGGCATGCCTCTTCATGTTAGAAGTTCATTCTCGCATAGGAACGGAACGCTTATAGTTCCAAATAATATTAATCCGAACGATTTGCCTAATCTGAGTTAGAAAATACAAAACTAAATATTAATAGATAATGTCAAATAATCTTCGAGCTTAAAGGCGGTAACAATGGTAAACCACGATATTCTTTCGACTATGGGCGATTTATTTCCTGATTTAGGTCCGGAAACTCCCGTTATTTCTGGCGTTGCTCATGATCGCAGTGAGGCAATGATTACGGTTCGCGGTATTCCAGATATTCCTGGTATGGCTGCGAAAGTATTTACAACTCTTGCAAAAGCAAATGTAAATATTGACATGATTGCGCAAGCAAGTGCTTCTACTGGTACAGCAGATATTTCTATTACTGCTCCAGGAGCGTCAATGGAAGCAGTCCGTAAAGTTCTAGAAGAAGCGCATGATGAATTGAAATTTACTTCTATGGATGTCGTTCCAGTAGTAGGAAAAGTAGCTGTTGTTGGCGTTGGTATGAAAACACATTCAGGTCTAGCTGCTACCTTCTTCACTGCGCTAAGTGAACATGGTATAAATACTTTGATGATTTCTACTTCGGAAATTCGTATTGCTGCCATGGTTCCTGTTGAACAAATTGATGAAGCTGTTCGTGCTTTGCATACTGCTTACGGTTTGGACGCAAGCCAAGTTGAAGCAGTGGTGTACGGTGGAAGCGGGCGCTGAAGCAATTTAAATTATTAAATTA
>NZ_LXJL01000072.1:0-5236 GCF_001641215.1 Gardnerella sp. 30-4
AAATGAATAAATATAACCCTACTAATTTTCAGATGAAGATTCTGCTTTATCATCGCTATACTTTGCAATAATAGCCATTGCAAGACGCTTCTTAGGGATACGCTGATCCATAGAAGTTTTTTGAATCCAGCGGAAAGCACCCTGTTCAGAGAATCCAGCCTTATCCATAAGAAGACCTTTAGCACGATCTACAAGCTTACGTTCTTCTAAAGTATCTTCAGCTTTCTTCAACTTTTCTTCTGTTTTCTTCAACTGATCTTCAGCATCGTGTAACTTGTTTTCTGCACGTTCAACACTATCTAATAAATCGTTGATCTCGCTAAAGCGACCCATAGCAACTTCCAAAGCAGGAAGAAGTTTAGATTCTTCATACGGTTTAGTAACGTACGCCATCGCTCCAGCACCAGTTGCTTGTTTTACTAAATCTGACTGTGAAAAAGCAGTGAGCATTACTACAGGAGCAATATTCTCATCACAGATTGTTGCAGCGGCGGTAATGCCATCCATAACAGGCATCTTAACATCCATGCATACAACATCTGGATGATTTTCACGCGTCAACTCAATAGCTTCTTGACCGTTAGCAGCCTGACCTACAACTTGATATCCGTTATCTTCAAGCATTGCCACTAAATCCATACGATTAACTGATTCATCTTCTGCAACTACCACAGTACGAATATGATTGTTTTTCTTTTCTTTAGATTCTCGCTGAGCAGCTTCATCATCTGCAGCTTTGCGCAGCTCATCATCAGTAAGTACCTCAGGCATCGCTGGCTCTGTCCCTTCATTTTCATCCATACCTGGCATATTCAAAACCTCACTTCATTGCCACACATTCACAGGGCAACATCACCATGCATCTTTAACATGGCGCTCACGCAACGGCACACTCACAAACACTAGTGGAAATTGCGCATCATAACACAATTTGCAAGTCATTAAAATACCGCACGCGCACCATGTTCGTGTCAATTAATAATATCATAAGAATTGCAAGACGCGCGAACAAGCACATACAATTAGCACTATTTTGCTTATTTTATATAATCGCAGATAATAATACAGCCAGCGCACCAAGTATTGCCTGAGCAACGCACATAGGAAAAGCGTTCTTGTAATCACCTATAAGCACACATTTAGTAAACTTATAAGCTTTAATTGCAATGACTAACAATAAGAGCCACTGAAAAGCAGCAAAAAATAAATGCCATGAAGTATTGCATACAATCGCACTAAAACTGAGGAAAACTTCAACACTATAAAAGCGCCATATTGATGGCACTGCAGAAGGTAACACAATAATCAAAATAGAATATGCGATCAATAGAACAGCAGAAACAATGCTCATAGCAGCGCATAAACGCCTACCATTGCGCTCACCAATTCTAACCATAGCAGTTATTTTTCCATGCTCTTTATCGCTTTTAATATCTCGAAGATTGTTTACCATCATTAAGCAAGCCGAATAAGCACCAGGAATGCAAGATATTAGCAAACAAGCCAAAATCCTTTGCCCGCCATTAATAAATATACTAGTTTCTGGAATACCAATTCCATATGTAATTGCGCATAACGAACCAATAAAAGGAACAGGACCGAAAAATACAAACGCACTTACTTCTCCCCAACCTTTATAACCGTAAGGATGTTTACCCCCGGCATAAAACCAGGCTGCAGCAAAGCACGCAATTCCAAGTAAAATAAACCAATATATTCCAGTTCGCAAAACAATAATCAAACCAAAAATACAAGAAATAAAAGCAGAAATTATTACAGCTTTAAGCACAGATTTCGAGGAAATTCCAGCATTTGCAAGGCGCCAAGATACATCGCATAAAGGCTTTGAATTATTGCTACTTAAAGCACGCAAACTACGATTCTCATCCAAGCCATTCAATCCGTCACAATAATCATTGGCATAATTGACGGCGATTTGTATAAACGCAGCAACCATGCAGCACAAGAAAAATTGTATAAAACATTGCTCTAGATGCATAATTGGTTCTTCAAAATACGAAAATCGCATCATTCTAAATGAAACCGCAAACGCCATAACAACAGGAACTAAGCCTATTGGAAGCGTGTAAATTCTTGCACCCTTAAGCCAAATTTTTACACTTTTCATCAAAAGCCTCATAAAWTATTTATGATTTTAGACTCTAAATTTTATCAGCATATTAGATGTTACGCGCGGATCATAAAAAGCGGCCCGCAGTAAAAATTGCGAGCCGCTCCTCCTTCTCATTCATTGCAAGAGCTATAGGGATACTCTCTAAATTATTGCTGATTATGAAGCTTGAACGCGAGTTCTGCCAAATGAACTCCGTGCGTTAAGAATTCGTGAGTGCGGCAAACGTAATCATTTTCGCGACCGAGCTTTGCAATATATCCGTTGATGTAATCGACTTCAGTCTTTCGTCCGCGACTCATATCTTGGTACATAGAAGGATAGTGCAAAGGATTTGCAACACGACTTACGTAATCGATAGCCTCCAACTCCTGCTGACGCGTATTAACCATACGAATTCCTGCACGATCGCACACGTCGTACGCTTCGTTAATAAGCTGTCGAGCCATATCCATAGACCCAGGGTACGAAATAAACTGGCCCATTTGAATCTGATACATTGTGCACAAAGTGTTAACTACGGAATTGAAAACTACCTTCGCCATGCACGTACCCTTGAAATCTTCCGTAATAGTAGGATTCAAGCCTGCAGCTTTAAAATCGTCTCGCATAGCAAGCTCAACATCGCTCACCTGCTCGTTTAACGCACACATGTTCATGGTACCAACGCCAACTTTACCAATAAAATCAACGTCGCCCGGACCGTTCAAAACGGTTGCAATCATTGCAGTTCCACCATAAATATGGTCATCCGGGAAATATTGCTGCAACTTTTCGAAATGACCCCAACCATTCATAGCAGCAAACACAACCTGATGCTCTTTAAACAAATGCTTACAACGCTCCAACATTTCCGCAAGCTGCATTTGCTTCATAAACACGATCCACACGTCTGGATCGCCGTCATAATCTTCAGGCGTATACATATTAATCGGCACTAAATGACGGTTTTCGTGGTCACGGCTCACCATTACGCCGCCTTGCTCGCGAACTTTATTCACATTTTCATCCCAGGCATCAATGAAATCAACATGAATGCCAGCCGTTTCCTGCAACAAAACGCCATAGCGATATCCCATAGCTCCCGAACCGATCATTGCATATTTCATGCCACTCATAGTGACACCTCCTTTTAGATAAAAATGTGCTTAGGCGAAATTCGTGCATACATGGAAATTCGTCGAAGCGGCTGTGAATATAATAAAAAGCAGTAAGGCTGATTGTAGTGACTAAAATCAGCCAACTGCTTTTTGGTTTTTATAGCATATTACACAGTTTTAGAAGAATGTCAAAATTCTGTACATCGGCAAGGCGCGAACGTCAACTGAATATACTTACAATTTATGCATGCATCACCTACTTACAAGTGAAAAAATTGACGAATTTGAGCAACTGTACCGTAGGAAGCTTGTGTGCCAAATCCAGTAGCAGCATATGCAGCTACATAAGAAGCGAGTGACGCCGCATCAACCAACCGCATATCCACAGACAAACACGCAAGCACAGTACCCATAAAAGCATCGCCACAACCCGTAGTATCAACGGCATTGACATGCTGAGCCATAATTCGATGCACCGAATTATCAGCATAATCCAAAACCATAGACCCATGTGAGCCAAGTGTTACTATTGCCTCATTAAAGCCAAACTCATGCATTGCATGAAGCGTATGCTTCCAATCAAATGAATCCCAATCACCACTATCTGGTTCTGAAATATGCAATAGCTGTGCCATTTCATGCTCATTGACCAGTAAGATATCTGCAGATCGTATAAGATCTCGCGGTAATGTATCCAAAAAAGGCGAATTATTAAGCAAAACTTTTACGCCATGCTCATGTGCTAAGCGAGCGCACATCGTAACCGATTCTAATGGACTTTCCAAGCAAAGCCCTAATACTTTTGCATTAGTAATAGCAGCTTGTACAGATGACGACTGAATATAATCAATATCAACTTGCGAGTTAGATCCAGGCGCATAAACAATAGTATTTTCGCCACTTTGCGCATCCACTGTAATCACTGTTGCGCCACTGTTGCAATTGGGTACATGACGTACATACGTCGTATCAACACCAGATTCTCGCAAAGCACCAGTAAGAAAATCAGCATTAGCATCATTACCTACAGCACCGAACATACATACGTGCGCACCAAGCTTTGCAGCAGATACTGCCTGATTACCTGACTTACCTCCAGGCAGTATTCGTATTTCGTCACCTTTAATGGTCTCACCAGGCATAGGAAGACGATTAGCAACAATAGTATAATCCGCATTCATAGAACCAACTATCGCTACAGTAGGCATCTTCATATTTCGTAACGCAGGCAATGTCTCACGTTGCAAAGCCACGTTAACAGGCTGAATGACTTTAATCTTTTCTAAACTCTCCAACGAGTCAAGCATATGATAACTACACATAATTCTCCCTAAATATTGCGCAAAACAAAGCTTAGAATGGAACACCACAACGCAGCAACACGTTAGAATACGGAGTAGTCTCACCCGTTCGAATCACGAATTTAGCTTGCGAAACAAGAGACTTAAATCCTTGTTCGCCATCATGAGGCACATAAGTCAATGGCACACCAAGCAAATCCTTGACCCATGTTTCTGGAACATCATCACAAGCTTCTTCCGCCATAATACCAGACTCAAGAACAAGATCGTCCTTTATTGATGCAAGCACATCAGGAAATCGCGGTATTCCAAAAACCAAGGCTAAATCAATAACTTCTACGCCCGCTGGGACAGGCAAGCCACAGTCAGAAACAACAAATTGATCCTTATGCCTCAATTTTGCAATAGCAGCTGCTAATTGTGCGTTCAAAATACCATGAGTTAACATAATTCACCCCATATCGTGGCTCATGAAAGTGACATCAACAATGATCATCACCTTTATAATAAATGCGCCACCACGAACATATATGATAAAAATCTTATTAAGAAAACAATGGCGTTGAGAACGCTAAATCATACGGTATTAATAAATTTTACTGTTACAATTATTTTCACGAAAGCATCATGAATGCTCTCAGCGCCATATAAATTTTGCATTAGCTATATTAATCCATAAAACTACTCAACATAAACTTTAATGT
>NZ_LXJL01000073.1:0-5033 GCF_001641215.1 Gardnerella sp. 30-4
GTTGTTATATGAGTTTGTCAAGAATAAACATGAGAGATATGACACAAAGCGGCATTTTTATGTCGCCAAAATTGTCGCTTTGTCGCCAATGGATACAAAATTTAGTCATTTTGCTTAGAGCTAAGAACGTTCAATAAGTTTATAATTTCATCAAGTTCGCTTGAAAATGTTATTCCTTTTGTATAACTATATTTTTTAAGCAAGTTATCGTGGCAAAAATTGCAAATCTTACAAAAACTGCCACGATAACGTGTATGACATAGCAACGAAACAGCATTCTGCATTGCAAATTAACCGCTTACTTGCATCTTCTGTGCAAAGCTTCGTCCAAATACTCGATTAAAACGTGTCCAAATACTCGATTAAAGCGCAAGGAAGCACAATGACTATTTCTCTACATGAAGTGGAACATGTACATTAATAATCCACGAATCGCCATCTTCAATAACTTTAAAAGTTCCGCCAACTCGTTCCGCAAGCATCTTATGAAAACGCAGTCCATATCCTAATTGCAAGTTAGCAAGAACGCCTCGTTGCGCACTATTTATACACGTAATGTGACATTCATGGTCATTAAGCATTACATTCATGGCGTATTCTTTAGGTTTTGCAGCATGCTTTTTTACGTTCGCAAGCAGTTCTCGGCAAATATACTCAATCTGAGCACATTCTTCAAAAGGCAAATGTGCTGATCTCGAATTTTCAGTAGCTAAATCACTACTCAAGTCAATGGAACCAATATAGTCAAGCTTTTCAAATGACTTTTGTTCACAGTCAAATAAAACACGTAAGCCTGTGCAAAAATCTTTATAAAATGTAGTCGATTGCATAACATCGCCAGTGCTTGCAGTTGTAGCATTGTCAAGAAGAGAAATAATATTACGTGCTCTATGAACAGTTGTAGTAGCACGTTGAAGAATCTCTCGCGAATTTTCATGCTCTTGGTCATGAGTTGTTTGAGGTTCAATAGATTGTTGAGCTATCATCATAATGCTGGAAAGCTCATTAGTTACTTCATCGTGCATGCGAATTGCTGCAATAGTGGCATATTTTTGAAAAATGTTGTAACGCTGTGCAAATAACTGTTCTTGCTGTTGGTGAATAGTGGAAATATAGTATTTTACGATTGCGCTAGAAATAAGAGTGATAAGAAGCCACCACGCTAACACATAAGCGTTTTGAAAATCGCAGATAATAAAGAACCATGAAGAAACTCCGCAAGAAGAAAGCACAGTGTACCAAGGTTGAGTAATTACAGCAATTGCTAAACAAATCAATATGGTAAGCATCATAGATGAGTAGTTGATATTTGGCGCAATAATTACCAACGGCATCCAAATAAGCACAATAAAAGATGCTTTACGAGGCCATATTGCAATACATAAGCAGATTACAATCCATACTATTTCAACCGTAATTGCATGCCAATTAGAGTAGTAATGAAGATTATTATAGGAACAAATTTCAAGAATCAAAGTACAACTTATGATTGCGCCAATTCCAATTTTCTGCCAGGCATCATGCGGCAAAAAATTGATCATACGCGTTAATAATTTCATAACTACCTACTTTTACATGTTAATTTCTTACACGTTATATGTCATGCGAATATTTTGCGAGCGCAGCGAGCGCTTGCATACGACTTTTAACTTGAAGTTTTCCATAAATACGCCGTAAGTGCGTGTTGACTGTTGAAACTTTCACATTAAGCTGATCTGCAATCTCTTTCGTAGAAGATCCCTGTTTGCACAAGCGCATAATTTCCGATTCTTGAGGAGACAAAACTGAAGTCTTCGGAAGTTGAGAAATCATATTGAATGATTCTTGCGGAGTGTGAAAATAGTCAATATATTGTGGCAATTCTGGGCAACCGTAGCTTGTTGTGCGCGATTGAATAGCTGCAACTATGTCTGCTAAATTGTCTTTATGTACTAGCGCTTGACCACCCGACTTAGCAACTTGCAATACGTATTCATCCAGCATGTAGGAAGTAATGCCAATCAAAACAATATTGCTATTGCGCTCGCGAATTGCCTTAATTACATCAACACCACTCATTTCTCTCATTGACATATCTACTAAAAGTATGTCAGGAGTATTTTCTGTAACGCAACGATGAATAGCTTGTTTTGCAGAAGAACACATCCATGCACAAACAAAGTTTTCAGGCAAACGACTTCTCAGAAGAAGTTGCATATATCGCAATACAAGCGTGTCATTATCAACAATTGCGTAAGTAGTGTTCATACAATATATGGTATCTTGTTTTGGAATCCGCTTATCAAGAGATGTGCGATTGTATTGTTTTTCTCAAATTATCAAGATTGTACACATTAAAGTGCCATACGCTAGCACTTTCCGTTGGCACACTCCATTCTTCGGTTTTACCATTCGCAGTAAAGCGAATTATTTGGGTTGTTGGCTTATTTATAACTTCAAAATTAGTGAGTTGATTCCACGGAATGCGATGAAGATGCTTATCGTCTAATTTAGCTAGATTACCCGAGCCTAAAATGGTATTCGGATTAACAACAATAAACTCATTATTAGTGGCAGCAACAATACGCGCATCAACACTTTGCGCTACATAGAATAATTTAGGTAACAAAAATAGTTTGAGTAAATCTTTCCACCAAGGGTCGTATTTCATGGTAAATACATACGTCTTATCAACTGAAAGATTGTGATCTTTAAAGTACTTGACGATATCTTCTTCTCGTATACCGTGCAAAGGATTGGTCATAATAAGCACCTCCTTGTGATTCTTGTTTTGTAAATTACCAACATACTAACGTTCAAATTTTATCTACACAAATAGGCGTACTTATTTTTAACGATAGCGTTTTTAGAAAACTTTTTAAAACTTTTACGATTAGCAGTTTGTATGTTCTCAACAATCAACATTTAAGAACATTTCCGTTTTGGAACCATTCTTAAATAAAGACATATTTATGGAGTTATCGTGGCAAAAATTGCAAATCTAACAAAAACTGACACGATAACGGATGTGTTTGGGTTGATTTTTGCAGCATAAAAATTTCTACTGAGCCCAAAAATAACAATCACAAGTATTGCCAATTTTACTGTGTCACTAAATATAGTTACAGCTGATTACATGACAGTATTTTTTTATTACACTGAGAGCCATTGCACAATTTATTTGTACAGCAAAATAACGTTTTAAGGAAAGGAATTATGCGGTGAAGCGCTTAGCAAAGACAGTGTTAAAGAAACTCGGTGGTTCTGTTGGTATTGCATTTCAATTGGGTATTGCGCATGGCAATGTCGTGACCAGTGGGGTAGGTGAATCATTATGAAAAAGCAAATTTTGGCTTATTTTAAGCGACTTATCAAACGAGAAGCTACTTATATGCCGTTGACATTTATTGGCTTGCTTGGAATTTTTGCAATATTTAGTGGCAATACAATTGCTTACATTTCATCTCCAAATAGGTGGATTGAAACATTTGTTTTTACACTTATTGTTGCTTTTGCACGTGCCTTCATACCTGATGATCGTTATTGAACAATTTATTTCATAAAGATTAGCGAAATGCACACAGCACTTCGCTAATCTTCTATTTCATATTTTCTAAGTTATATTACGGTAGATTTTAATCCTATTTAGTTGTTTTTTATTTATCAGTAACTTTTTGGTTGCTGTCTAGGATGCTAATATGCAATATTCATAGATTACATTAAGAAGAAGGAATATCATGAGTCAAGATTTTGGAGTAAAAAATTGGAATCCATCTGCTGCAGCAAATACTAGTGACGATGACGATGAGCTTTCTGAAGAAGATTTTGATAAATTGGCTGCAGAGCTTGAGCAATTCTTTACCAAGTATGTAGTGTTAGAAAATAATAAGTTTGTAGTTCATGACGATGCGATTATTGCCGATGGTTATGGAGAATATTTAGAAGGCTTTCACATCTTAGCAGAAAAATTCACTGCTGGTCTTGAAGAGGACAGATAGCGTAAATTAACCACGATAACGCGTATAACATAGCGAATGTGCAATTAAAGTTATACGATACAGTCGCGTAATCAGTTAAAAAATATTGCCTGTTCATCAACGATATTGATTAACAGGCAATATTTTCAAAACAACAAAATTTGGCAAATAGCCTAAATTTTGTGGCTAAACCATTTACTATTTTGCTACGTCAAGAACTACTAAACGTTGTCCGCCATAAGTTCTGGCATCAAGACAGGTTTGAATAAAGTAAGCAGATTTAGGGAATTGCTCAACATATCCTTTGAACTGGCTTAACAATTTATCCGCGCTGCCTCCTCCTTCAAAGTCTTTATAATCTGCCACTTTATAGTCTTTGCCGTTTAATTTAACTGGTGTGCCCTTTTGAAGTTTCTTTAATAACATTCCTGAAGTATTTAAACGGTCGACGACCATGTAGTGACCAGTAATGACTTGGAACCAGTCGTCTTGAAGTGTCCAATGATAAAAAGCATCTTTCACGTAGGCCAACTTATCAGGATAAGCGTCCCAAATAACGGGTTTAGTTTCACCTAGTGCTTCAAAAGTTCCTTTTTCGCCTTTCACAAAAGCCTCAGGAACGTTCTTTTCTGAAGGTTTTTTGATTGATTTTGAATGTTTTTTAGTTGACTGATGGGTTATTTTCGTAGACGCTGAATTGTTTGCTTTGGAGCTACCGCAGGCCGCTAGCCCCACCAGCGAACTGAATAGCACTACAACACAAAGTACTTTTTTATAAGTCATTTTCCCCATAACTGACCTTCTTTCTTCGTATAGATGTGACTAACAACTGCTAGGCATCCTTATCAATTTGGATTCCAAACTTGAGCGCCTGCTCAGTTCAGCCCAAAACGCTTAGTTTAAACGGAGGATGAATTGATAGTCACTGCTGATTTTTGCATAAAGGGATTAACAAAACCAGTTTCTTTTCCATAGTGTACCATAAAGGCTGAGGGGGCTCATGTTACTTTCTAATTTTTCAGTTTTTATGTATACGATATTTTGGTTCAATAATTGACCTGTCTCTTATACACATCT
>NZ_LXJL01000074.1:0-529 GCF_001641215.1 Gardnerella sp. 30-4
CCTTTTTCTTAATTATTTTCAATTATTAGTTTACTTTTGTTTAATTTTGTAGGTGAACTTTTTTACTCGCGATTCTTCTTGCGAGAGAAGAATGCTGCTGCAGCTCCCAGTACACCAATCATTGCGCTGATCAATCCTACTCGTTCCACTTCAGCACCAGTCTTTACTAATTGGGACGAATGCTTTGCAGGAACCTTGTTGCCGGACTTAGTAGATGCGTTGGAACCTGAAGCGCCAGTGGATGTATTACCAGCTTTGCCGTTGCCAGCATTACCGGTTTCAGCGTTACCAGCGTTGTTAGACGTGGAATCGTTACCCGAATCAGATTCAGAACCATTGCTGTTTCCAGTCTCAGAACCAGAACCGGAACCAGAATCAGAACCGGAATCAGAACCGGAATCAGAACCGGAATCAGAACCAGAATTTCCGCCGTTGTTTCCGGCTTTACCAGTGGTTTCGTCGGAAGCGGTGTTACCCTTCTTATCTTTAGCTTTTACCTCACTGCCGTCTTTGACTTTGTTTGCTGGAA
>NZ_LXJL01000074.1:1281-1709 GCF_001641215.1 Gardnerella sp. 30-4
GACAGTGAAGTTGGTTGGGGTGGTGTTTTCACCTTCTGGCGTATAAGTGATTTCCAGACTATCAGTACCGGCTGCTGGTGTTACGTCAACAGAACCATCGTTTTGAGGCTTGACGGTTGGAGCAGTTGGCTTAGTTTCTGGAGTGGTTGGGTTGTTTCCGGCTTTACCAGTGGTTTCGTCGGAAGCGGTGTTACCCTTCTTATCTTTAGCTTTTACCTCACTGCCGTCTTTGACTTTGTTTGCTGGAATAGTGACTTTACCAGTGTTTTCGTCAACGGTTACGCCTTCTGGAGTGTTTTCACCCTTCTTCCACTTACCGTTTTCTTTCTTGACAGTGAAGTTGGTTGGGGTGGTGTTTTCACCTTCTGGCGTATAAGTGATTTCCAGACTATCAGTACCGGCTGCTGGTGTTACGTCAACAGAACCAT
>NZ_LXJL01000074.1:2367-4963 GCF_001641215.1 Gardnerella sp. 30-4
GACAGTGAAGTTGGTTGGGGTGGTGTTTTCACCTTCTGGCGTATAAGTGATTTCCAGACTATCAGTACCGGCTGCTGGTGTTACGTCAACAGAACCATTGTCTTGAGGCTTGACGGTTGGAGCAGCTGGCTTCACGGTTATGGTTAGCTCTGCGGTGCCGGTTTTTCCTGCCGAGTCTTTTACCGTGAAGGTTATAGTATGTGTGCCAACTTCCTTCGGCTGCATATTCTTAACTGTAAGATCAAAATCCTTTTCTTTATCAGTATTAGTTGTTTGACTTGATTTTATTCGAGATGAGAGTTCGTTAAGTTCAAGACCTAAACCTTGCATCAAAGCTTGTGCATTAGGTACTTCTTCAACCTTCACATCATCTTTAGCAACAATGTGAATCTTCAGATCTTGCCCAACTGCTACAGACAATGAATCGGCAGTAGCAGTAATTGTTGGGTTTTGAGTATCCTTAGGCGCAGTAGCTTGTTTTTTGTCACTGTTTTCTGAAGTTAGGTTAAACCCTTGAATTGTTACTTTAGGAGTCTTTTCATCAGGCTTCTTTACAGTCGTTGTTGCATACACGGCGCCTTCAGGAATTCCATCCTTAACAGTAATCTCCGCTTTACCATTCTTAATCGTTGTAGTAGAGCCGATTTCCTTGTTATCTTTATCAAACAGTTTAACTGTTGTAGTAGTGCCCTCAGGAATGCCGCTTCCAACAGATACTGTTACTTTCTGCCCTTTCTTTCCAGCAAGATTAGTCAGATCAGTGTCGATAACTGGCTTCTGTGGTTTAACATTGATGGTTACTTTTGTTATACTCGTGGAATTATCGGAGTATGTTCCCTTAATACTAGAGGTAAATACGCCGACTGTCTTAGTGTTTGGAGCAGTGCCGTTCCACTTTAATGTTGGTTGTTTGTCAAGCTTGCTGCCATCTTTAACAGTTACAAAATTGTCAATTTCTGTCAATTGCGGTAATTTTCCACCAACGGTAGTATCAATGGTTTTACCGGTAAGAGGATGTTCTTTAGAAAGTTTTGGCTTTTTAGTAACTTTGACTTTAACTTTGCGTGTGGTAACGTTTCCAGAACCATCCTCGGAAGTAATAGTTACTGTCTTGTTGTTCATGTCTTTAGTAACAGTGATGTCGCCTGATGAAAGCGGATTACTTTCGCTTCCAGCGCCTTGCTTGGTTATAGGAGTGTCCGTTAAACCAGAAATGCTAAACTTCTCAATATAACCCTTGTCATCGGTGGTAGTGAAGCTTAGTTTATCGTCTTCCTTGAGTTGAATGGTCTGGTTGTCGTCGGTTATTTCAGTTTTGCCATGATAAATTTTTGGCGCTTTGTTGTCGGCTTTATTGCGCTTTAACTTATCATCTTTGTCTTCATCATTGCTTGGATCTCTACCAGAAATAACCGTGTATGCAGAACTTGTAGTTGCTCCCCAAGAACCGCTATTTGCCCATGTCCATGCGTTTTGAATGTTTGCATACTTGTCGTTATAGTTATCTGCTTTTTTATTAATAGCTCCTGGACGAAGCTTTAATTCTGCATGCATATGATACGCAACATCGTCATACGGTTTAGCAACTGTTATACCTAAACCGTAATTTTTGTTATACTGCGGATTGTAAAAAGCATACGTTGTTTGATCTCCAGCCATTCGACTAATGAGTGCTTCATTTGCGTTTCCATGGAAGATTTGATCTAAATCGTCATAAAGTTTATTACCAGGATTAAGTCCTATACCTACCTGATAAAGAGCATAACCATCTTTGCCAAAATGCTGATCAGTTTTTCTCATGTCAGGTACAGAGAATGATAGGGAATCATCTTTCACAAAAGCTTCTGGATCTTGCGAAAGAATGTGACCTTTGGTTTTCGGTCTGTACGCATCGTACCTAAGATTAGTAACCGTATCAGATTTATATAACCCATTTGAATCCAAGTCTGCAATTGCATATGGTACCTGCCATAAGTACCATTGCTTGTTAGATTTAGATACCATTGACTCAGCATTGTTGTTGAAGAAAACATCGAAAATAAGATAATCAGAGTTGTCACGTGTTTCCACATGTGCATACATAGCTGTTCTATCATTAACGAATTTCCAATTATTATCAGACCCTTCTTCGTCTGATTTTATTTCTGTTGCATTGCTGTTTCTACCGCGTACTCTTCTGAATTCAAGAATATTTGGATACTGCAACCAAGGTTTCTTTTCGCCTAGTGGAACATATTCGTGATTTTGAGACTCAGCAACCGTGCTATTCGTAAGACTTCTAACTACTCTAGACTGTGTTGGTGTAGGAAGTGGTGTGCGCGTCGTAACAGCCATTGCAGGCTGGCTGCCTAAGCAGGTTGCTGCTGTCAACAAAGCAGCCATTGTTGCTAACGGAAGCGTATGTATTTTGTGAGCAGAATGCTTTCTAGAAGATTTTGATGATGTATGTTTTGAAGGTTTAGCGGTTGTCATAACAATCTCCTTAATTTTCCCTAATCTTTAATGAATTTTTAAACAAATAAATAGAACGAATTCTATGACAAATCTCTCCAATGCTAGTAATAAAACTCTCTATTTAAATGGGTCTACTTAAAAT
>NZ_LXJL01000075.1:0-4930 GCF_001641215.1 Gardnerella sp. 30-4
CATTATTATTGTCATAATCTTCTAAGAAATAATGTTTATGTAACGATCTCTTGCCATAATAGCGGGATTCATTAATATCTTTCATCTGAAATTATATGCTCTATTCCACTATGCTCCGATTTAAGATATTCTTTCATAAATGTCGGGTAAGCCTTAAACTTATCAAGCTCATCTATAGGTAACCAATGCATTGTCTCTTTAGCACCTGACTCTGTAGTGCTTTGGCTCGTAAAATCTCTTTTGCCCATGGACTTCATCAAGTAGTAGAGTGTAAGCTCATGGAAGTCTACTCCATCTAAGCCGGAACTACCGATGAATAAGTTCTCGTGTATGACGGCAAGATGATCTACTTCATAATTAAGACCTGTCTCTTCAAATACTTCTCTCTTAACGGCTTCTTCTGAAGTCTCACCCATGTGAACCGCTCCGCCAACTGAGTAGAAATAGTCATCCTCATCATTTCTTGCAAATAGCACACAACCTTCTTCGACTATGATAGCTGCCGCTCTATATCTAAATGCTTTTTTATCGTTAATAAATCCGCAATTATGTTCCATAGTTTACTCCTTTATTTTTTATCTAATGACTGTGACTTATGGTTCAAATGCAAACAAGTTCCCAATCTTAATTGAAAATCCAAGTGATTGATACATTTGTATATCACATTGTGCACAAGCAACAGTCATTGAACTTATTGCACTCGACCTTAGAGCGTTGATATCTTCCCTCATACAGAAAAATCGCGCTCAAAAACCACGCCAAGACAGCTTAAAGCTGCTTCGCATTAAACCTTTTAACGATAGCCCTCGCAAACCCCTGCTACACAATGGCAAAAATGCACCCACCTAATCAGCCTTTGACATCAATACAACACTCTCGACGTGAAATTGTTAGGCTATTTTCAGAAATTTGTCTAACCCTTTAGTTTTTCCTGTATTACTACGGTTATCACTGCTTTGCTTTTTCAGTTATTTCAATTCTCGATTAGGTAATTTCCCAGTTCTCAAAGCGACAGTAACAAACTCAACCTCTTGCAAGCACTTCTCACAAAGTTCATAACCTTCATTGAAGTTCACTCTTGACCTAAATGTGCTAGCAATGAATTTGCATGGTGAGGTAATCCTTTCAACTACACCGCACCGTTCGCACTCAGCATACACATTCCCATCCTTAATCGGAATAAACATTCCATGATCTTTCTCATTTCCCATGACGCTAACTAATCACCGGCTAAACAGGACGGACATTGAGCCTGACTTTAAGATTCATAAAAAGAAGTGACTATTACTGACAGAAATCAGTAATAGTCACACAACGTGAGATATTCAACTATTGACTTGAACCAAACAAAATTCAATCAGTCTTTCGAAGGACAGTCTTAAGCGAGATCACTGTGACACCAATAACAAAAGAGGTAAAACCAATTCTAATAGCAAGTGTGCCACCCCATATTAAGGCAACCAGCATCGCGATTAAGGCAACCGTCAAGCCGAATGTCGCTACTTCACGGCAAAAACGAACGAGCTTGTCCATTTCCTTAAATACCTCCTCGTGCACATACTAATAATCAGGTTTCACTTTACCTTTTGAGCTATATTTTACCACTTCACAGGGTGGGTGCAAAGTGGGTGCACCTTTTAACGTTAACATCCTGTGCACTCGACCCCAGAGCGTTGACATSTTCCCTCAWACAGCMAAAYYRCRCTCAAAAATCACGAGAACMCAGCTTAAAGCCRCYKCRCATTAAACCTTTTAACGATAGCCCTCGCTAAGCCTTGCTACATAAGGGCAAAAATGCACCCACCTATTAAGCCCTTGACATCAATACGACACTCTCGACGTGGTGAGTGTTGGGATATATGTCGAACGCGCGCAAAGACTGAACGTTGTAGCCAAGCTCTCTAAACGTGCCAACATCGCGAGCAAGACTAGTCGGATCGCAAGCAACGTACACAACGCTTCTTACTCCAGACTTAGCAATCTGCTTACAAACTTGAGCTTTAGCGCCAGCGCGCGGAGGATCTAACACAACAACATCAGGATGCGCAAATCGGCGCACAATCTTAGATGACTTACTCGCCTTAAACACCTGTGATTCAAGCGTTTGCGAAACATCGCCTTCAAGCGCTTCAACAACATCCCTGCCAAGACCTGCGCGCCCAATGTTTCGCCTTGCATTCTTTACAGCAATCGGCGCACCCTCAATGCTAAGCACGCGAGCTGGCTCTGCAGAACCAAAAGCGCCAGTAGTACCAATAGCACCCACGGCACTAGAAGAATCTCCGCCAATATTAGCCAAAGTAGCAAGCGGAATCGTAAACAAACCAGATCCAGAATACAAATCCCACAAAACCGTATTCTTAATACGCCCACCAAGCGCAGAACGAACTAATCCCAAAACGTAGTTCACCAAATGTTCTGGAGCTGCGCGATGAATCTGCCAAAAACCACGCGCGTCAACATTGTAATCAAAAGTACGCGCACGCGATGAATCACCATCAACCGCAACGCGCACGCGCTCGCGCAACAAAGCCGAGCCTGCAACCAGTTCATCATTTACTATAAGCGCATAATTTTCGCCAATCGCACTAAGGAGCGCAGACTTATCACCAGAAACACCAAAATCCAAACCATCAACTCGAGGCTCTGGAACAGCAAGGCGAATTTGCGAATTTGGCTCAAATTTGCGATTCCACAAATCCAAAGAATCCGCAACTGCTAAAACCGCGCGCGACGCAAGTGGCATAGTATCAATCGCAATGCGATCATGCGACTCGCGCTTTCGCATAGACAATCGCCCTTCATCATCCGCAACCAACTCCATGCGCGTACGCCAATTAAATCCGTTAAGCTCCTCATCCCCCGGCATGCGCTCAACGTTAACATCGCTTTCCACAACATCCATATGCGCTAAACGCTGGAATTGATTAGCAATTACGGAAGCCTTCCAACGAATCTGCCCAGGCAAAGAAACGTGAATTAAATCCGCTCCTCCAACTCCACCACCCTGAGCCAAAGGACCAGCGAGTTTCCATTGCGGCTCTACACGATCCGCGCTAGGCTCCAAAACTTCCACAACTTCGCCAGTAAAAAAGTGCGCTTTTGCACGCATCGGCTCATCCATGCGCACAACAACCAGCTCACCAGGTAGCGCAAATCGCACGAATACAACGCGTCCGTCAAGATGACCTACACATCTGCCTTGATCCGCATATCGCTCGATTCGCATCGTCACTTGCATAAACTACCCCTTAGTTTTGCGTTTTGTTAAGCCGATTTTAGTTAAGCTGATTTTCTTCGCTATGCTTCTCTTCACGATTTTTATGATGTAGACGCATAAACGGCGTTGCAATAATCAAGTAAGAAACCCAAATTGCGAGCGCCCAGAACGGCAATCCCATAATCAAGCGAACGGTACCAAGCCACACAACGTGATTCGTCAAATATAATGGCACTTGCAAAACGAGCCTCAGCACAAAAACAGCAATCCACAATCCTGTCACATACATATACGCTCGCTTAAGCGGCTTATAATCGAGCCATTCGTGAAGCCACGCACCAAAGTTTTCTGTAGGCATTTTGCGAATTGACTCAATCACAAGCCCTAAAGCAGGCACGCGCACAATCAGCGAAATAGCAAGAAGCGCACCATAAACAGCGTTCGTAATAAAGCCCATCATATAGTAGTCGCGCGCTTGGTGACTCGTCCACACCCAAACAAGGCAGATTCCAATGGAAATAAGTCCACTAATTGCTCCCATAAGCGATTGCCTCTGAATAAGACGAATCACAACTTGCAAAACAGCAATCACAGCTGACACAATAACCGTTGTTTGCACATTTCGTGTTACAACAAAGCAAATAACAAACAGCAAGCCGGGCAGCATGGATTCGATTACGCCTCGAACGCCACCCATTGAATCAATTACAGAAAATGTAGACCCTTCGGCTCCGATTGAAGCCAATGTCGCTAGTCCTGAGCGTTTTTTGGTTCGCGCAGAATCGTTGGTTTGCGCAGAATCGTTGAGTTTTACTTCATTTGAAAACTCTTGCGAAGAAAACTCTTCTTCGGATTTCTGTAAAGATTCTTGTGAATCCATTCAATTAACTTTCTACTACTTGCATTATCTAATTTCAGCAAACATTGGACCGCGTGTAAGCGTAGTTTTTACTTCTACTTGTTGGTCGTAACCTAATGGTTTATCGTCTTTTTTTAGTGCATTATTAGCATCTTCATCAGACGTATTATTTTCCCCATCTTTACCGCTATTTTCTGCATTTAAAGCAGCTTCTTTTTCTTCTCTAGTTATTGGATCATGCATAGGAATAAAATCGCGAGGCGCAAGCGGCTCTTCACCACGATTTACAACAATCCCCTTAAACCATTCGTCTAATTGTTTTGTTTCGTTATTATTATCTGCAAGCTCTGTTGCTGCAGGCCCAGAGAATACTCCGCGAAGCATCCACCTAGGACCATCAACGCCAACAATACGCGTTGTAATGGTTTTTTCTCCAACTTTTACAGGTAACAGTAGCTCAGTACCAAATTCGCCTTGTACTGTACACGCTTGACTATTACCATCAAGCAAATCTTTGCACACTTCTAGCCAGATACCAGATGTTTTAGGCGCAGCAAAAGCTTCAACTTCTACGCTTGAAGAACCATAAGTTACTGTCATACCAAGAACTTGCGATGTTTCATGCTGCTTTTTTACTCGCAACTCAATGCCTTGAAAGTATGGAATATAGATTGAACCAAAATCTAGATAATCGCTAAAATCAGGAGCATCTTCATCATTGAAATCCCATGGACCAGTTTTTACCTCTACGATTTTGTCTTCAACTTTTGAAGATTTTTCTTCTTCATGTCGGCCAAATAACCAACCCATTATTCCTCATTTCTTAAAACAACAAATCTACAAAAATATAT
>NZ_LXJL01000076.1:0-4395 GCF_001641215.1 Gardnerella sp. 30-4
GGTTAACTAATTAAATTAATTAGTTAACCAATCGAACAGTCAGTTAATCAAATAAACAATCAATTATGCGACTAGAAGTCCCAATCGTCGTCGTCGGTTTCAACAGACTTTCCCATGATGTAGCTGGAGCCAGAGCCGGAGAAGAAGTCGTGATTTTCGTCGGCAGCAGGAGATAGAGCTGCGAGAATTTCTGGGCTTACGTGAGTTTCTTCTTCGCTGTACTTAGCAGGATAGCCAAGATTCATCAAAGCCTTGTTAGCGTTATAACGAACGAAGTCAAAAACGTCATCGTGGAAGTCAAATCCTTCGTAAATCTGACCAGAATACTCAACTTCCAAATCGTACAAAGTATCGAGCAAGTTCATAGTGAACTTTTCAAGATTCTTCTTATCGTTCTCGCTTCTAAGCTCCAAACCGCGCTGGAACTTGTAACCAGAATAATAGCCGTGAATCGCCTTATCGCGCAAAATCAAACGAATCATATCGGCAGTGTTCATCATCTTTCCGCGAGAAGCAAAATAAAGCGGAAGGTAGAATCCCGCGTAAAGAAGAAGTGAAGAAAGCATAGTTGCAGCAATCTTGCGTTTAAGCGGATCTTCGCTCTCGTACTCGCAAAGCACAGTGGTGACGCGCTGCTGCAAAACATCGTTGCCAACAGCCCAACGGTAAGCTTCGTCAATTTCCTCGCTAGAGCAAAGAGTAGAGAAAATAGAGGAGTAGGAGCGCGCGTGAATCGACTGCATAAAAGCAATATTCGTGTAAATAGCCTGCTCGTGCTCAGTGCGAGCGTGCTCAATCTGGCAAAGCTCGCCAATAGTTGCCTGGCTAGTATCAAGCAAAGTCAAGCCCGTAAAAACGCGAGTAGTGGTCTTGCGTTCAAGATCGGTGAGGGAACGCCAAGAAGGAATATCGTTGCTCAGCGGCACTTTTTCAGGAAGCCAGAAGTTAGCAATAAGACGATTCCAAACGTCCAAATCCTTGTCGTCAACAATATTATTCCAATTAACTGGGCGTACACGCGATCCGTGATGGTAGCGGTACTGAGATGGTGTGATAGAAGCTGCCATCATAGCGTCATCTGCGATTACGCGATTTGTGCCGAAAGGCTTATCGAGGCTACTGCGCAATGCTGTTGGATCGAGCGCAGTTGTATCGAGTTCTGTCATAATTACTCCTGATCTTGTGTTTACGTTTTACAAAATTTTTAAGTTTTTTTATTTAATTTGGAAATATCTACGTAGCTAAAATTTTTATCACTACTACTTATAGTGTGCAGCTTACGCAACCTTCAATTTCCGTACCTTCCAAAGCTTTCTGGCGAATACGAATGTAGTAAAGAGTCTTAATGCCCTTGCGCCATGCGTAAATCTGAGCCTTATTCAAATCGCGAGTAGTCGTAGTGTCTGGGAAGAACAAAGTAAGCGACAATCCCTGATCCACATGCTGAGTTGCTTCAGCGTAAGTATCAATAATTGCCTTCCAGCCAATCTCGTAAGCATCCTTAAAGTACTGCATATTGTCGTTCGTCATGTATGCTGCAGGGTAGTAGACGCGACCAACTTTGCCCTCTTTACGAATCTCAATGCGAGAAGCAATTGGGTGGATTGAACTCGTGGAATGGTTGATGTAAGAGATTGAGCCAGTTGGAGGAACAGCCTGCAAATACTCGTTGTAAATGCCGTCGCGCAAAATCTCGTCGCGCAGTTGCTCCCAGTCTGAAACACTTGGAATCGCAACATTGAAACGAGCAAACAAATCGCGAACCGCTTGAGTGCGAGGCTCAAGAGAACGACTTCCATCAGTGTATTTATCGAAATAGTTGCCTTTTCCTGCAGGCTTAGCGTAGGCACTCGTTTTAAAGCTTGCAAAAGCGTGTCCGCGCTCTACAGCCAAAGCGTGAGAAGCCTTATAAGCGTGATAAGCAACAGTCATAAAGTACATGTCTGTAAAGTCAAGAGCTTCCTCGCTTCCGTACTGCATGTGCTCGCGAGCAAGGAAACCGTGCAAATTCATTTGACCCAAGCCAATAGCGTGACCTTCTGCGTTTCCGCGACGAATCGAAGGTACAGAATCAATCGAAGTGTGCTCCGAAACAGAAGTGAGCGCACGTACCGCCAAATCAACGCTTGCACCCAAGTCACCATCCATTGCCTTAGCAATATTAAGAGAGCCGAGATTGCAAGAAATGTCGCGGCCAACGTGACTATAAGATAAGTCAGCGTTATAAGTGCTTGCTTCCTGAGTTTGCAAAATCTCGGAGCACAAGTTGCTCATAGTAATGCGACCCTTAATAGGATTTGTGCGATTCACAGTATCCTCAAACAAAATGTAAGGGTAGCCAGACTCAAACTGAATTTCCGCAAGTGTCATAAAGAATTCGCGAGCGTCGATGTACTTCTTGTGAATGCGAGGATTTGCAACCATCTCGTCGTAATGTTCAGTAACAGAAATGTCTGCAAAAGGCTTGCCATATTCGCGCTCAACATCGTAAGGGCTAAACAAAGCCATCTTTTCTTTGCGCTTAGCAAGCTCAAAAGTAATATCTGGAATAACAACGCCTAAAGAAAGCGACTTAATACGAATCTTCTCGTCCGCGTTCTCGCGCTTAGTGTCGAGGAAACGCATAATATCTGGGTGGTGAGCGCTAATATACACAGCACCAGCGCCCTGACGAGCGCCAAGCTGATTAGCGTAAGAGAATGAATCTTCCAAAAGCTTCATAACAGGTACAACGCCACTCGACTGATTTTCGATGCGCTTAATAGGAGCGCCAAGCTCGCGCAAATTCGTAAGCAAAAGAGCCACGCCGCCGCCTCGTTTAGAAAGTTGCAAAGCAGAATTAATTCCGCGCGCAATAGACTCCATATTATCTTCCAAACGCACGAGGAAGCAGCTCACAGCCTCTCCGCGCTGAGCTTTACCAAGATTCAAGAACGTTGGAGTGGCTGGCTGGAAGCGACCTGCAAGCATTTCGTCCAAATAGTTGAGCGCTGCTTTTTCGTCGCCGTCTGCGAGTTCCAAAGCGACTGCAGCTGCGCGTTGAGCGAAGTTTTCCAAATACTGTTTGCCGTCGAAAGTCTTTAAAGCGTAAGAAGTGTAGAACTTAAAAGCACCTAAGAATGTGCCAAAAGTGTGGTGAGCGGCTTCTGCATGCTCGTAGAATTTATCGAGAAACTCATCGCTGTATTTGTTGAACACGTTGCCGTTGTAGTAATAGTTGTCAATCAAATAGTTCAAGCGTTCGCGAGTTGAAGCAAACTTCATGCTGTGTTCTTGCACGTAATCCGAAACGTAAAGCTTTTCTGCTTCCTGATCTTTATCAAACTGAATGCCTTTTTCTGGGTCAAAAAGACCGAGCATAGCGTTAAGAACGTGGTAGTCGCGGCTGTTGCGAATGCGCTCTGCTGTTGTGCTGGCAGTTGTGCTTGCAGAATCAGTGTGATCAAGATTAAGCGAAGTAGATTCGCTCATCGGATCTGTGCTATTCATGGGGTTTGTTCCTTTCTTCATGCGTTATTTTTGTTTTTCAAACGCTGTTTGTTTTGTTTCTTTTACTTATTTCGTTTATTTCGTTTGTTCTGTTTCTTTGAGTTGTTTTAAAAATCTCGGTATCCCATGCGCTACTTTTTCTATATCTTCTGCAGTTCCCGTGAGTTCAAACGAGTACATATTTGGGATTTTGCACTTTCCTGCAATTTGACCGCCTGCAGCGCAATATGCTTCTCCAAAATTTGTATTTCCGGAAGAAATTACCCCGCGAATAAACGAACGATTTTCGCGATTATTTAAGAATTTGCGAACTTGTATTGGTATTGCTTTCGCAATATTTCCACCGCCGTAAGTTGGAACAATCAAAACGTACGGTTCGCGCACGTTTAATTCCGGCTCTTTAGGGCGAAGTGGTATGCGGTACACGTTTACGTTATTGCTTGGAAAATCGCAATTTTGCACAAATCTTAACGTGTTTTCGGAAACTGAGGAAAAGTAGACTACAGCTCCGATTGATTCGCCTTGTGCGCGCGATTCAGGCTCGCTTTGTTGTGTTATATTTTCTTGCTCACACATTTCTTATGCTTCTTTTGCTGCCTCTGCGGAAGTTCCGAGTTTATCCGCAATTTGCGCAATTAGATCTGGACGGTACCCACTCCAGGATGCGTCGGGAGCAATGACTACTGGAGCTTGACGGTATCCGGCATTTCTTAACTGTTCGAGTGATTCAGGGCTTTTTGACAAGTCTACTGTTTCAAAGTTCACGCCAAGTTTTGTGAACTGTCGCTTAGTTGCATCACACTGTGGGCAATGAGGTTTAGTAAACACTGTGATAGTCATTTCAATCTCCTCTGGTGATGGGGGAATTTTGCAATTCCGTGTTGTATCGACAAAAGCCAAGTAGCT
>NZ_LXJL01000077.1:0-4068 GCF_001641215.1 Gardnerella sp. 30-4
GAATAATTTCTTTATTATATGAAAGACCAAAACTAGTAAGCTGATTTAGCAGATGTAGAGGCTCTACTACATCATACACAAACTGTGTTCTTGCAATATTTACTTTGTCTTTTATATTTTCCTTTTCTAGTTCGCCTTTCGTCATTTTTGTTACACTATCAAATTTTGCGATACCTTTATCTCTTCCAGAATATGCATCTTTATCAAGAGCAAAAGTCGGTCTAGATTGGAAAGAGAATTCATTAAATTGGTCGAACGCCCAATTGTTAGGAATTGCATAACCTAAATTCCCACTAAAACCAGTAGACATATCCGCTACAAACGAATATTTAGCATATCCTGCTTTGCTTACTTTTGAGCAGATTAATCTTGGGCCATATACACCAACTTGGTATTTCTTAATATTTTCACAACTGTTGAATAGTAAACTTATCTTCTTGAAATACGGTAAAATCATGCTGTCCAGCTGATATCCATAAGCATCAAAATCAACAGCAAAGTATATTGTACTACCAGAAGGAATACCAATCCTTTTTGCAGCGGAAATAGCAACCTGTGCATCAACAGTTCCCTGGTTAGGATTCGCAAAATATTCAGGATAATATCCTCCATCTTGATAAATTGGAAATACGGAAAGACCAGCGTTTTTTATGTTTTTAATTTCATCTAAAGTTAGAGCTTTAGATGTTGACTTTCCAACATACCCAGTCAAATATCTTCCAACAATCTGGTATCCTGCCGCTTTTAAATCTTTAGCTTGTTGAGCATTTAGTACCGTTGCACAGTCACACGCCTTGGCAGCTCTGTCTGGATTGCCTTTACTAGTTAACAACGACATCCACGTGTTAACATCAAGTGCTCCGCTGACTGGAAGCTTATAGTCTTTCTGGAATTTAGTGAGTTGCTCAGCAAAATCATCATCCCAATTCTCATTTTGAAGACAATCATATCTAATACAATTAAGTACAGCTTTTGCTAGCCATACCCACTTACCATAGGAAGAAGCGTTTTGCCTGCTAATAGTTTTCAAATTACCTCGTGTACCATGTCCAAAATTACCCGTGGCATCATCAGGCGAATAGCCTTCTAACGACTGTAAAATTTGGATAAGTGCGGTATTCATTTCTCGACCATACAAGCCGTCACAAGGAATGATACCTGTATAATCCTTATAGGTTCGGTTAATAGTTTGTTGAATAATCCTAATAACGTCAATACCACCGTAACGCTTTAGTAAAACGAACTGCTGCATAGAAAGAAGAGCTTTCATTACATCAATTGTGACAGTAGAATCACCACCAATGCCCATATCATTCTTCAACTCTTTAATAGCATTCCCAGTACCACCATAAAAGTTTTGTGTAATATCATTACCAGTAGAGTAACCCTTGCACCATAAAGCACCTTGAATAATCGAGTAAACATTACTTTGCGACTTATCACTATCGGATTGTTGCTTAACACCATGTGGATAACGTTGATTAAATTTACGTGTTGTACCAGCACCAAAATTATTTGCTGTTGCTGTTATACCAAGCTCAATCTGCAAAGCACGAATAAGCCCATTAATTGTATCCCAACCAGTATTCCCATCAGTAATAACTGAACCAAACCCAGGCTTATCACCATAGGTTTTGTTTAACCATTGCTGTGTTAGTAATACCATCTGATCCATGTTGTGCCCTCCTTTTAGGCATGAAAAAAGCCCTGAAAGATTACTCTTCCAAGGCTTAGTATTTATAATTTTTGCTAACTATATAATACCATATAGAAGGCAGTGTCATCTCGTATCAGAGCGTACCAAACCGTACCATTTTTTCAGATTTGGATTAGATTATCTGGTAAAACCATGTGCTCTAACGCTTTACCATGCCACCTTATAATCGTCATTCTGCTAGCATGGAGTTCTTTACCAATATCCTCCCACGTCATGTTACTCATGTAACGGTAGCGTAAAATCATCTGCTCATCCACGCTTTCAAGTTTAGAAATCACATCCAAAATCTGCTCTTTCAAACTGATAAGCATCGTAATCTCCATGTTAATCTTTGCTTCTAAATCCATAACCCTTATAAGAGCTTTCACAAACGGAGCTTCTATACTTCGAGTCGTCTGCACATACTCCCTGTCGTATCTTAATGAAGAAACACTTGTAGCAAGCTCACGCAGTCTTACTACCTCATCCATGTCAGCTTTAATCCGCTTATCAAGAAGATAGGCTTGCCGTAAGTATTCTTTTTTGTTCATTCTTACCTCCATTTTGAGGTAAGTTCTCTTTAGAACCCCTTTCCCTCACTTCGTTAATTGATAGTCTTGCTTTAACCGACTCGATTAAAGCATCCTGCACTTTAGCCTTCATGCTTAAAGCCCTCATCACATCCTCATCAATCGTGTCCTTAGTGATGATGTGATGGATTACAACCGTGTCGATTTGCCCTTGACGGTTAAGCCTGGCGTTCGTCTGCTGGTAAAGTTCCAAACTCCAAGTCAGGGAAAACCAGATAAGAGTTGAACCGCCAGCCTGTAGGTTAAGACCATGACCCGCGGAAGCCGGGTGAATCAATGCTACAGGAATTATGCCGGCATTCCAGTCAGCAATATCAGCACTCGTTTTAATCTCACGCACGTTAAAACGATTCTTAATCCGCTCAAGATCATGCTTAAACCAGTAAGCTACAAGCACCGGTTTACCGTTAGCAGCCTCGATTAAATCCTCTAAAGCATCAAGCTTACGATCATGAATATGAACGCTTTCTTTACACTCGTTATAAACCGCGCCGCCTGCCATTTGAAGAAGCTTATTTGAAAGAGACGCTGCGTTAATCGCATCAATTTCTTTACCTTCCAACGACACCACCATATCCTGTTTCAGCTCATCATAGAGTTTTCGCTCCTTTCCGGATAACTCTACTTTCACCTCGTTTATCACACACGCTGGCATTTTCAAATAGTCTTTCGACTTCATCGAAATCGTAATATCAGCTATCTGTTTATAGATTAAACTCTCAGCACCATCTTTAGGCTTATAAGAAAAAATCATGTGCTGGTTACGCTTATCTGGATCAAAAAAGTTCTGCCGATAATACGTAATATAGCGGCCTAGTCTTTCACCCATATCAAGCAGCCTAAACTCAGCCCACAAATCCATAAGCCCGTTAGAAGAAGGCGTGCCTGTAAGACCTACAATCCTTTTAACTTTCGGCCTAGCCTTCAGTAATGCTTTAAAACGTTTCGCCTGATACGATTTAAAACTTGAAAGCTCATCTATCACAACCATGTCGAAATTAAACGGCAGGCCGCTTTTCATTATCAGCCACTCCACGTTTTCACGGTTAATAATATAAACGTGAGCAGGCGTTTTTAGTGCTTGAATCCGCTCCTTCTCACTACCCGTCACAACCGAATAAGTAAGGTGTTTTAAATGCTCCCACTTTTCTAACTCTAAAGGCCACGTAGTGTTTGCAACCCTAAGAGGAGCGATAACCAGAGTCCTGGAAACATCAAACGAGTCAAGCATCAGGTCGTTAATCGCTGTAAGACTTATCACACTCTTACCAAGTCCCATTTCAAGCAAAACCGCTGACACCGGGTGTGTGATAATAAAATCAGTCGCATACTTTTGATACTCATGTGGCTCGTATCGCATCAATCACACCTCCAATCTGACTCCTGTCATCAACCACGAAAACCTTAAAACCTAAAGCCTGTAAATCCTTCATACGTTTCACCTGTAAAACTCTAGGCTTTTTACCTGGTGCTTTAAGCTCGACAAAACCAATCTTTCCGCCGTTAAGTAAAACCAGCCTGTCAGGAAGCCCGTCAACGGAAGGACTTGTAAGCTTTAAACAAAGTCCTCCCACAGCTTTAACATCACGGACGAGTTTTCGCTCAGTTTCCTTTTCTCGTAAAAAGCCCATCAGATACCTCTTTGTTCTTATACTTAAATTTGTATCCCTTAAAACATGGGATTCCTGTTTTCCTCATTTTTGCCCCGTTTACATCAGGCGAATGTTATTTGTGTAGCCATGTATGCTTTAGACCCATCTTTTACTTTTCTCTATATATACT
>NZ_LXJL01000078.1:0-4033 GCF_001641215.1 Gardnerella sp. 30-4
ATTAATAGTAGGAAAACTGCTTGCATAATTGTAAATCATAAAGAACAAGTGAATGTATACAATCAAATAGCAACAAAATTACGTTTACAAAAAAATAATGATGAACTTGTTATGCTGCCTTCCCAGTTTATTAATCGTTTTAGCGAACAAACAGAACAAGGACGTGGCATTATTGACAGACCAAAACGTTGCTGTGATGTAGCTCTTATTGATGAGGCTCATTTGCTGAATACACAAGCTAATCAGGCTTACTCTGGTTCAAATATGTTGTCTGATATTTTATGTAGGTCTCGAGTTGTTATTGCAGCTTTTGATCCTAATCAAATTTTACAAAGCAACCAGCGTTGGAATTCCGAAGATTTAGAAAAATTATTGGGAACAGATTACAAGGATAAGAATTCTTTCAAAAATAATGATGATGATTGTGAAGAATTATTATTAAATGATTCAATAAGTGTGAGTGTCCGTCGTTTCATTCTTGAAAATCAGATGCGTATGAGAGCTAATGAAAATGTTCTCGAATGGATTAAAAATTTTGTATACAATGGTTGCATTGATACTCTTCCAGTATGTCGTAATTATGAAACAAAAAAAGAAGATTCAAATACTGACAATAAGCCTTTTGATTTCAAAGTATTTGATTCGCCCATTAAGCTATTTAATGCTATTAAGTCTAAATCTGAAGAAAAAGCTTCGGGGTGTGATGGACACGGATTATCACGTCTTGTTGCAACATACGATTGGGAGTATAAGAGCAATAAGAATAATCCTAATTCGGTAAATGGTACTTGGAATGTAGATTTGTATTGCGATAACAATGGAAAATGGCATATTGGACTTGGTCAATATGCTAATGCTAGTAGTTACGAGTTGGAAATTTTGGAAAAAGAAGGTAAGGTTTTTAGCCATCCTTGGAATTATCAATTGTCATCGCAAAACCACGCGAAGCATTCACATTCAATAAAAGAATCAAAAAAATCATGGGCAGAACAGTCTCATACTATAAATGAGATTGGATCTACATTTACTATTCAAGGATTTGATTTAAATTATGCTGGTGTAATAATTGGTCCATCAGTGCAATATCGTAATGGTAAAGTTGTTTTTTGCCCAGAAAATAGTCGAAACGATAAAGCAACTAATAAAAGGCACATTAAAGATTTATCAGCAAATAAGAGAATTGCGCTAGATTATTCAATTGATAATCTTAGAAATGAGCTTAATGTGCTGCTTAAACGCGGAGTTAATGGACTCTACATTTTTGCTGTCGATATGGAATTAGAAAAAGCGTTACTAGAGGCTCAGTGCAAGCGTAATTCATTAAATTAATTTGAGCTACCTGCTTATGTAATAGAATCTTCTAGCACCTTTTATCCACAATTACATGGAAAAATGTTTGTGTGTAGTTAAGTCAAAAATGTATAAAGTTACGCCTAGATATTCTGTATTGCAAAACTACACTCTTTAGTGCACACTATGGATATTGGGTGCACTTTTTAACGATAGGAAAAGCTATCGTTAAAAAGTTTGAGAATCTATTTTCTACAAAACAATTTTTTATTCTGGTAGAAAATTAAAGTACCTTTTTGTAATGATCCCAAAAGTTAGATTTTTGGTCCAACTTTTGGGAGCACTACATTAGTTAATTAGGTGTTTTTAATCGATAACTCGATTATAAAACTTACTTGCAATAATATTCGATTGCCTTGTTGACAAATACTGATGTCCCTTCGCCTGCAAACGCATCTATATTTTTCGTAAAATCACCACCGGAAGCATACATCTTCCCAAGTCCGGATAAAATCTCATTCGAGCACTTATAGAAATTAGCTGTAATAAAGTCCTGCAGTTTCTTTACCAAAGCCTGAACTTCAACTGAATCGCTGGGTTGTGATTTTACCTTGCCAAATTCTGCAAAAATCAGCATGAGTTGTTGATGGAGCATTTTTGTTTTCTCGCTGTTTCTCCTTTTTTCTTTAGCTTCAAATTCCTTGAATTCCGGTGTATCTCCCCAATACTCTTTCGCCTGTTTGGCATACTCATCAATTTTGCTTGTGTCAAATGCTGTAAAGTTCATATAGTTACCTCCTAATGCTTTTAATCCCTTTGCAAAAAGAATTAAATTTTCCAAATGCTCTTTTTTCAGGATTAATAATTTGATTTGTTGTTCCAGCGCTAAATCTTTGTCGAAATGCTCACTGGTTATTATTTCTTTAATTTCTTTGAGCGGAAATTCCAAAGCTTTAAACAGCAAAATGGATTGTAGTACCTTTAGATCCTCATCACCATACAACCTATATCCTGACTCCGAATAAGCGGACGGTTTTAACAAACCGATTTTGTCGTAATACTGAAGAGTACGAATACTAATTCCTGCCATCTTGCTGACTTCATTCACTGTTTTCACTATCTCACCTCCTTCCTTATCACTAGAATAAAGTATTACGCAACGTCATAGTCAAGTATTTTTTGCTAGCGTTGCCGTCTAATACTCAACCTAAGACTGTTGTATTTATACAGCTTCAATCGGCAAACCATGAGTTCCGATTGACACCTGTCACATCTTTTCTGAGTTAATAGTTATGACGTAGATTTGAAATACTTAGGATTTATTTATCCTAAAATATAGGGCACAATCCCCTTAAAAGGAGGCTATCGTTATGAATGTAAATACAGATACGCTGATTTCAATTTCTGAAGCCAATCAAAACTTCTCAAAGGTTGCTCGTCTTGTCGATAAATACGGCTCGGCTGTAATACTAAAAAACAACTCTCCGCGCTATGTGATTTTAGAGTTCCCTAAAGCCGATGAGGTTTCTGCTCCAGCTGATGATGAGGTCATGGCTTTATCGGATATGTTCATCAAAAAGAATACAAAAGTCTATGAGGAATTAGCTAAATGAAGTATTTAACACGAGAACAGGTGATTAAACTTCACCAGGCTCTGATTGAAACAAGCGGTGGTTCCTCAGGTATTCGTGATGAGGGAATGCTTGATTCTGCATTAAAGACTCCACTACAGACTTTTGATAAAAGTGAACTTTTCCTTCACTACTGGATAAATCCACATGACTAACCTTTGGTTTGATCAAAAACCACCCTTTTATTGATGGCAATAAGCGTATTGGCACCCACACCATGCTAATCTTTCTAGCTCTAAATGGCATCACGCTTTCTTACAATGATGAAGATTTGATCGATATCATCCTCAAAGTCGCATCTAATCAAGCCAATGAAAGCGATCTTTATCAGTGGATAGAAAACCACCAAGAATAATGCTCCCACATTCGAGAGCATTTTTAGAACTTGTCAGAGTCTGTCTGACCTGCAAAGCCTACCTTTTCGCTTAGAGCGTAGCGCGAAAAGGTAATTCAGAGCGCTGAGCCACTCAAGGCAAAAGCACTGCTTCTGCGTGGCGAAGACGTGAGCGCAGCTAACCTGCGTGCGAGTCGATGATTTCGAGCTGCATAATGCGCGCGAATGCACTTCGATTCGCTGAGCTTGCTCAAAGTTGAAAGCACAGTGTGCTTTCAACGCAAGCGAAGTACATTAACATCCTGTGCACTCGACCCTAGAGCGTTGATATCTTCCCTCATACAGCAAAATCACGCTCAAAAACCGCGAGAACCCAGCTTAAAGCCGCCACGCATTAAACCTTTTAACGATAGTCCTCGCTAAGCCTTGCTGCATAAGGGCAAATTTGCACCCACCTAGTCAGCCTTTGACATCAATACGACACTCTCGACATACGAACTTTTGTCCAAACTCCCACATGTAAACATCAAGATAAAATATATCTATGAGGATTATTTTCCTATTTTATTGCAAACCATCTTCTATCACGTTTTGTTCCGATTCTTTCGATGACTTTTTCATTTTGTAAGAAATAAATGTTCGCTCTATGGTTCTTTTTGTTAAACCAATTTAAATTGCTCGCTCATCTGAAGTGGAAGCTGAATCTTCAATAAGTAAAGAAACAACTTTCTTTTCAGATTTGTTCAAACCAACATTTTATTTGGCTTTATTATCTAAA
>NZ_LXJL01000079.1:0-3998 GCF_001641215.1 Gardnerella sp. 30-4
ATAAAAATACTTTCACCAATCTTGACTATTAAGAAGAAAGCTCCAGCTACGATAGCAATAGTGCCGCCGGCAGAAAGTTTCAGTATTACAGCCAAAGCTAGTCCAATTAAAGCAATCGAAACAGCAGTAATTACGCATGCAAGCACGAATTTATTTATAGAAGCAATTCTTCCCTTTAATGCTGCAGCAGGAGCAGCAATAAGAGATACTGAAACAACTGTACCAACTGCTGGAATAATAACGGAAACAGTAATAATAATCAAAGCAAGAACCATGCCCTGTATAAAACCTGATCTTCCGCCTGCAGCACGGTAATTAATAGGGTCAAACGAGCAATGCACAAGATTAGCAGAATTAAAAACCCATAATCCCAAAACAAGTAAGAAAGCAACAGAGGCTGAAATCACGTCTGCAGGAGTGCAATTAAGCAATGATCCAGTTAAAAATCCCTCAATACGCAATGGCAATGGAGCAAACCACTTATTTAAAAAGTATCCACTAGCAAAGCCGACAGTTAAAGTAATGCCAGCTGCAGCTTGCGAAGAAATGCCTTTAAGATGCGAAAGTGCATACATTACTAAGGAAAGTACAACGCACGCAACAGCAGCACCAACAAAAAGCCCAAGCGACAAAATATTTTGATCTATTGTATAAGCAGAAGTTAAAACTACACCTAATACTGCTCCAGGAAATGCAGCATGAGTAATAGATTCAGTAAAGAATATTCGCTGATTAAGAAGAGCAAGAGAGCCAACAAAACCGCATAGAGCACCTACAACAATTGCTTCAACTATAGGTAGAGCGATAATTTGCCAAATACTTACCATCTATGCCCTACCTTTATAAGATTTTGCTAAAACTTGCATATCGCTATCGCTTGTATGAGTTTTATGCGCAAAAACTATAGATGAAATAACTTGGAACAGCCAGCGCACAACAAGCACAACTACGAACATTGCACACATGCTTAATGCAATTGCTGCTTGAGGAGAAATAGGATGATCAAGCTCCAAATTCATAACGTACATACCAAGAACAACTCCAGCAATACCAACAAAAATACCAACTGCAACCATGCGCCCAACTGTTCTAGACACTAAACGAGCACTAGCTCCTGGAATAATAAGGTATCCGATCACAAGAAGAACGCCAACAGCTGAAGATGCAGAAACAACAACCGCAGCAATACCAACGTTAAGAACAATATCTACAAAAAGAGTATGCACTCCCATTAATGGAGCACTTGCTCGATCGAAAGCAACAATAATCTGCTGTTTCCAAGTTGCCAAAAGCACAATAATTGCAAACAAGCAAATCCACATTGCTTGAGTCATTCGCTCATCAGTGACATCAAGCAGCCTACCAAACATCAATGCCTCGAGCTGACCTGACATATCACCTTTTTTTAGTGAAATTACTACACCAAGAGCAAAGAAAGTAGTTAAAACAGTTGCGATAATCGATTCATTTATGCGAGCTGAACGAGAAGCCCACACTAACGCAGCAACTAAAAATACTGAACAAATTGCAGCACCAGGAATAATTTGATCTATGCCACCGTACAAAGCGCCTACAACAATTCCAGGAAATATGCCATGCACAATAGCTTCCGCATTAAATTCAGCACATCTCAAGTTCACGAATACACCAACGATTCCGCTAGCTATAGACAGAACTATAAGTAAGCAGAACGGGCGAAAAATATAAGGAGCAGAAGCAATAAAATCAAAACCTGGAATTGGTTCCAGAGCTTCTCTTAATGACTCAACTAATTGGGCAAGCATTGAAAATCAGCCTTCCGCAATTTCCGAAAAAGTAAGACCTGCAGAAGCAGCAGGCATGCTTCCACCATATGCGCGAGTAATATTTTCTTTAGTCATTACTTCTTTAAGCGCACCAAAAGCAATCTGCTTGCCAGCTAAAAGTAGCGCTTTTTCACAAATAGCATCTGCAATAACTAAATCATGCGTAGACACAACAAAAGCAATACCTTCTTGCTTTGCTGATTTCATAATATTAAGAAGTTCTCGGCGATTCGGTTCATCAAGACCATTAAAAGGTTCGTCGAGCAAAATAAGCGTTGGCTTTGCAACAATAGCGCGCGCAAGAAGAATGCGTTGGCGCTGACCGCCAGAAAGGTCACCAAATCGCACATCTGCACGATTTAATAAACCAACATGATTAAGAGCATCCTCAACAGCTTTTTTCTGATCTTTTTTAAGCAATCCAAGAAAACCTGTCTGTCTACTTAAGCCCATTGCAACAACTTGCCGTGCAGTAATAGGGAATGTTAAATCCAAATCAACCTGCTGTGGCACATATCCAATAGACAAAGCCTTAGGCATTTTCAGTTCACCGCGACTTACGCGCACGATACCAATAATAGCCTGCAAAAACGTTGTTTTTCCAGAACCATTTGGACCTATTAAAGCCAAAGCTTCCCCGGCTTGCACACTGCCATTAATACCAGTCACTACAGTTTTATAACCGTATGCCAGGTCGCAATTTTTCATTGCAAGGACGCTCTTATTCACTATATTTCCAGTCTTTTCAGTTTATTAATAAGTATTCGTAACAGTAACTTCCTGCTTTCGCTATTAAACTTTCGCTATTAAAGTTACTGTTACGATACTATTATTTTTACTGTTATTTATATGTCACTTCTTCAATGCAGTCTTAACTGAATCTGGAAGTTCAGGAACATTACCATTCCAAGCTTTCACCAATGTTTCAACATTGTGAACAATGGAACCGATGTAAGTTTCTCCGGCAGATCCGACTGGTCCAAGCGAATCTCCATAAAGTGCGTCGTCGCCAATAACAGCCTTTACTCCTGCTGCTGCAGCAACAGCCTTGATAGACTTGGAATTGTTAGAATTCTCAGCAAAAATCGCAACAGCTCCGGACTTCTTGACATCTTCTGCAGCTTTCTGAATATGATCTGCAGTAGCATCCTGCTGGCTGTTGAAATCAGAAAGTGCTGCACCAATGAACTTCACATTGTAGTCACGAGAGAAGTAGCCAAAGGCATCGTGAGAAGTGAAAAGAACACGATGCTTTTGTGGCACACTATTCAAAGCTTTAGTTGCCCAAGCATCCAAATCAGTCAAAGACTTAACGAACTTTTCAACATGCTCATCGAAAATAGACTTGCTCTTAGGAAGAGCTTTCCCGAGGAAATAACCGATATTCTTAACCTGAATCATCGTGTTCTTCGTGCTGGTCCAAATATGTGGATCGTACTGGAATTCAGGCTCCTTCTCGCCTTCTTCTGGAGGGAATGGCCACTTTTCAGCATGCACCTTAGCGATACCGCGATCAACCTTGTATGGAAGATCCTTTTCCTTAGCAGCCTCAGCCTTTGAATCCTTGATTTCATCAGCAGTGAGAATACCGGAAGTTACACCCATAGTGCCCTTAAAACCAGTAGCTTTCACAGCTTGATCCAAGAAGTGCTCGAGATCTACACCAGAAACGAGCATCAAATCAGCCTTAGAAAGAGCTTTAGATTGAGCTGGAGTCATTTCATGCTCATGAGCAGAAGCATTTGGCGCAAGCAAGCAGGTCAAATTAATTGTTGACTTTGCTTTGTCTTGAGGAGCTCCGATTACAGACTTCTTGCCCTGAGAATCAGTCTTATTGAGGCTCAATCCAGATTTTGCGTCAGCAGTTGAAGCGATTTGAGTTACGTAATCGCAAATTTGAGTTGTAGTTGCCACTACATTTACTTGATTGCCCTTCGCCTTATTTTCGGCATTTTTTGCAGAGCCGCAAGCACCCATAGAAGTTGCTAGTAATGCAACCGCAGCTGCAGTTGCGAAAATTCGTGAAGTTTTCACACTCGTTCCTTTCGGGAATCTTTAACTATTATTGCATGGGTTGATTGTGAGAGGTACTCATGAAAGCTATTCATGAAAAAAATAATCATTCGCAATAACGCTTATAGCATAAGAAAAATATGCGTGACGGTCAATAAAAAATGTGAAAAAATATAATTA
>NZ_LXJL01000008.1:0-35769 GCF_001641215.1 Gardnerella sp. 30-4
ATATAGTACTATTAACTTTATGTTGAAACTCATCATAGAAATAATTATTGGCGTTGCATGGGCTGCTTTTGGCGTGTATATGGCTAAAAAACCTAAAAATACTAAGACGCATAAGCGTGCCGATTATACAAGCGACGGAAAGAAAAAGCGCCAACAAGATAACGATTCTACTGATTCTATTGAGCAAGATGTAATTGTAGAAAGCATTGATGAAGATAATAAAAGTGATGATGTTGTTGCTAAAGACGATTCTAATAGTGAAAACAAAGGTAAGACTTTTTCAAAGTTTACAAAAAAAATAGAAGATTGGGCAGACTATTATAGTGATGATGGTGACCTTGGTGATCTCTTTAGTGATTTATTAGAAGCTAAGAAAAAACTAGAGAACAAAGGCGATTTTCCAAAAAATAGCGAAAGTAATAATATCAATAAAAGCGATTATAAGAGCACTGAAAATAAGGAGCATAAGCGTTCTATGAGATTAGAGTTTAATGTAGGTAAATTTATTGGCGGCTCAAGAAGATGGCGGTGGATTCTTGCGATAGTAGTGTTAATCGTTGTGCTTGCTATAGCTGCAATATTTGCTCTCGCAAGGTTCATAACTGATTGCATGTGGTATTCACAGCTAGGCTTTGAAAGCGTTATTTGGATTCAACTTGCAGCAAAAGTAGGCGTTTGGGTGCTTTATGCAATATTAATGTCTGCTTTTGGCTACTTGTCTGCAGCTTTGGCAATAAAAGCGCGTCCAAGCAATGCAGATGGAACTTATATTCGAATTAAAGGCAATGTTATTGATTTAAAGCAGGGAATTAGTTCAAAGCTTGCTTTGCATGTTGCAGGAATTTTTTCATTGATTGTAGGCGCGGTATTTGGATTTAAATTCTACAATCATTGGGCGCAAATTTTGTTAATGTTTAACGCCCAACCTTTTGGCATTAAGGATCCGCAATTTGGAATTGACAATGGGTTTTATGTATTCGTACTACCAGGATTAAGGTTATTTATAAGCGCATTTGTGCTCTTATTGGTAATATCCTTTGTTTTCTCTATTATTACGCATCTTCTTATGGGAGCAATTCGTTTTAGTATGCCTATCGACGGTAAAGGCATATTAAGCATTACAAAACGAGCACGTAGACAAATCTCTATATGGTTTATGCTTGTGATTTTGACGTGGGCACTTCAACAGATTTTAGATATGTTCGCTTTAGTAACGCTTGATGGCCCTAGAATTACAGGCGGTTCATACACTGACATGAATGCTGGAGTTCCTGGAAGCATAGTTATGGCAGTAATCACAGTGTTAGTTGGGTCTGTTATTGCATTTTGGTTTATGAAATCTCACGCTTTATCTGTAGAAGCACCAATTTCAGTTCGTTTTAAAACTGCTGTAAAAGCTTGGAAAACTCCGACTATTGCTTTAGCTTTTATGATTGTTTGCTCAATTGTTATATCTTTTGCCTGGCCGGCACTTGTGCAGCGATTTAAAGTTGCTCCTAATGCTCAAGAATTGGAAGCTACTTATATTCAGCGTAATATCGATGCTACAAAGTTTGCTTATGGGCTAAATAATGTAAAGAAAGAATCGTATAACGCTACTTCTAAAGGTAAATCAGGTGCATTATCAAAAGAAGCAGAGTCAACTGCGCAAATTCGTTTGTTAGATCCACAAGTTACGTCTCCAACTTTCCGTCAATTGCAGCAATCGAAGCAATACTACACTTTCGCAGATACGCTTTCAGTTGATAAATACGATATTGACGGTGTAAGTCAAGATACAGTTATCGCTGCACGTGAACTCGATTTAGCTGGAAACGATAATCGAAACTGGGTTAATGATCATACAGTTTATACGCATGGCTACGGAATTGTTGCAGCCTACGGAAATAAAGTAACTACAGATGGTCAGCCGCAATTCATGGAGTACGGTATTCCTGCTCAAGGCAAACTTACTAAGTCACAAAAGTATGAACCACGTATTTATTTCTCTCCGAATGCTCCTGAGTATTCTATCGTTGGATCTCCAAAGGGGACAGCTCCATGGGAGTTTGATTATCCGACTGGTTCTCAAGGTGCATTAACTACTTTTAATGGCAATGGTGGTCCAAGTTTAGGCAATTTCTTCTCTAAACTTTTGCATGCAATTAGGTTTGGGTCTGATCAGATTCTTTTCTCTGATCGTGTGACTTCTGAATCTCAAATTTTGTATGATCGTGATCCTAAGACACGCGTGTCTAAGGTTGCTCCTTACTTAACTTTGGATGGTCGAGTTTATCCTGCAGTAGTAGATGGTCGCGTTAAGTGGATTGTTGATGGCTATACTACTTCTGATTCTTACCCTTATTCTCAGATGACTGATTTTGGTAAGGTAACTCAAGATTCCACAACAACAACTTCTCATTCTATTAAAGGATTGACTAATCAGCGAGCAAACTACATCCGTAATTCTGTGAAAGCTACAGTTGACGCTTATGATGGTTCTGTTGATTTGTATGTGTGGGATACGAAAGATCCTGTAATCAAAGCTTGGAGATCAATTTTCCCAGGTCACTATCATGACATTTCTAAGATTTCTGGTGATTTGATGAAGCATTTGCGTTACCCAGAAAGCTTGTTTAAAGTTCAACGTCACTTATTAGCAAAGTACCATGTGGATACAGCAAGTCAATTCTTCTCTGGAGAAGACTTCTGGCAGATTCCTGTTGATCCAACTGAATCTCAAAAAGCACAAAAAGAAGATATTTTGCAACCTCCATACTATTTGACTTTGCAAACTGGAGACGCAAAGAAACCAGTATTTTCGCTTGTTTCTACTTATATTCCAGCAGGTAAAAGTACTCGTGAAATATTAACTGGTTTCTTGTCTGTTGATTCAGATGCGGGGGATACTCCTGGCAAGATTGGTCCAAATTACGGTAAGATTCGTTTGCAAGAATTACCTAAGATATCTAATGTTCCAGGACCTGGTCAAGCTCAGAATAATTTCAACGCTAATGCAAATGTTTCTAAAGAATTGAATTTGCTTGAATCCGGTTCTACTAAAGTTAAACGTGGCAATTTGATTACATTACCTCTTGGTGGAGGACTGGTTTATGTAGAGCCTGTTTATGTGCAATCTAGCGGTTCTACTAGCTATCCTTTGCTTAAGAAGGTGTTAGTTGCGTTTGGAGATCAAGTTGGATTTGCAGATACGTTAGATGAAGCACTTAATCAAGTATTTGGCGGAAACTCGGGTGCTTTGGCTGGTGATGCTTCTAATAATTCTTCTTCAAACAATGCTGCTGAAAGTAATGAATCTAAGGATGCTGATTCTAAAGAAGGTAGCTCTAAGGAAAGTGAGTCTAAGAATTCAGAAAAATCTCATTCTATGAGCCAAAAAGCTAAAGAAGCACTTAAACGTGCAGCTCAAGCGTTAAAAGATTCTGATTCTGCTATGCGATCCGGAAACTGGGAAGCTTACGGAAAGGCGCAAAAAGAGCTGAGCGATGCTATTAATGAAGCAATGAAAGAAGAATCAGGTAAGTAGTAAGTTTTCATTAATATCTCAGTTTGTGAGTTACAAAAGTAGCGAATGTTGCGTTATTTTCGTCACTTTTGTAACTCACATGTGCTGTTTTAATGCAATTCACAATTGGTTATCTGGATCATCATCTTCGTCTGCTGAACCAATCATAATTCTTTCACAAACGTTAACAATGCACATAAGAAGCGCAGTAAGAATTATTATTACTATTGTTGCAGAAAAAATAAGTGGTGTTCTAAATGAGTTATAAGCGAATTGAAGCCAAATTCCTAGCCCATCTTTGGCTCCCAAATATTCTGCAGTTGAAGCAGTTCCAAAAACATAAGCTGCACTAATGCGTATGCCACCAAAAATTTGGCGAGCTGCAACCCTTAATTTAACATGCCACAAAGTCCAAGTTCTATTTGCTCCACAAGTTAAAGCAACATCTGTATAAAAACTTGGAACGGCGTCAAGACCTCGTATAGTTTGCACAGCAATAGGGAACATGCTGAAAACCATTACTATTACAATTTTCCCCGATATTTCAAAACCAAACCAAATCAAAAAAATTGGCGCAATAGAAATTAATGGCATAGTTTGCGCTGCGCATAAAAGCGGGAATAAAGCAGATTTAACAAGCTTACAAATATGGAAAATAACACCTAAAAGAATTCCAACTACTATTGCAATAGAAAAACCGATAACTGTTTCTTGTGTTGTAATTAATGCTGCAGGTAATAGAGTTGGCAAAGCGTCAGCTGTTGATTGAACAATTGAAGATGGTGTTGGAATCAAATTTTCCGAAATTTTATAATATTCGCATGCATACTGCCAAAAAACAAGTAAAACTATTACAGAAAATACAGTTGGCAGATATTTAATTAGCATACGTTTAAAACGCGATTGCGTCATGAAAACTCGATTCCTTTCTTTAAATGACTTCGATTGCTGCCCCAATCGAATTATTTAAAACTACAAATAGCACGTACATTCTATTAGAAGCGCACAACTTCTGTGAGTTTAATAGTGTACGAGATTTTTTATTTGTCTATTTAATCATGCATAATCTAAATGTTTCGTGAGTCAATGTGTGGCAAACTGTAGCAGATTGAATCTGCTCAGGGGCATTGAACGGCGCGGGCTAGGCCCTTTGTTACCGTTTTCTGCCGAGTTCGTGTCACTTTCCCAGAAGAACGGTACAAGAAACAAAGTAGGGAACTCATGAATATGCGTATTGTAAAGCGTACTCTTGCGTTTATTCTTTCTGCGTGCTGCGTATTTTCTTTCTCGGCATGTGGATCTGCAAGTAGTAGTAAGAATGCAAATCTTCGTAAAGTGTCGTTTATGCTATTTTGGGCACCGGATACTAATCATATTGGTATTTATGTTGCTAAGCATAAAGGATGGTTTAAAGATGCCGGATTAGATGTCAATATACTTGCTGTTGCTCAGACTGGTTCGGAACACGCAGTTGATAGTGGTGTTGCTGATTTTGCTCTTAGTACTTTGACGAATGCTGCTGATTTTTCAACAAAGGGAGCAAATCTTGAGCAAGTTATGCAAGTTCAGCAAAAGCCAAGTGCTATTTGGTGTTCACTTGCTTCGAACAATAAGATTCATTCTCCAAAAGATTTTGATGGTCGTACTTTTGCAACTTTTGGTTCAGCTGAAGGTGATGCTGTAATTCGTAGGATGATTCAACACGATGGCGGTCAAGGTAAGTTCGACAAAGTTACTGTTGGAACTTCAACTTTTAGAACTCTTGAATCTGGTAAAGCTGATTTTGGTGGCTTCTACGGCACTTGGGAAGGTGTACAGTCTGAAATGTTTGGACCAAAGCTTCGCTGCTTCATGGAGGGCGACTACGGTGTGCCAGGTCAGCCAGATACTATTGGAATAATTGCAAATAAGCGTACTGTAGCTAAAGACCCTAAGCTTGTTCGAGCATTTGTTAAAGCTGCAAAGCGCGGATATGAATATGCTTATGAACATCCTGATGAGGCTTCTGAAATTCTTGTGAAAGAAGCAAAAGATGCTAATCTCGACATAAAGTTTGTTAAGCGTAGCATGAAGATGATTGTTGACGGTCAATATTGGGGCAATCGCGCGGATATTAAAAGCGGAAAATTTGTGTTCGGAACCACTGATGTTAAAGGCGCTCAAGCTTACTTTAACTTCTTAAGTAAGGAAGGTGCTTACACTGATTCTAAAGGCAAAGTAACTCATAAAACTCCGCAAGCAAAAGAATTGTCTACTGACGAATTTTTGAAATAAATAACATAATGACTTGAGTCTTGATAGAATAGGCTGAAGTATATAAGGGCGTATCGAGTAGTTGTGATTTTACGTTCATCTACAATCGATGCGCCCGTTTTGTTGTTTTGCTAAATATTTGAATGGGGAGTGGTCTGCCATGACATCGGATTTTTGGCTTATTGCTGGCTTGGGAAATCCTGGTACAAAATATGAGGGTACTCGACACAACATGGGTTTTATGGTTGCAGACGTTTTGGCACAACGTTGGTCAGTATCTCTTTCGGATCACAAAGGTTTAGCTAAACTTGGCAAAGGTGTTATGAATCTTGATGGTCGCGTAGCAAAGTTTTTCCTTGCCAAACCGTTGACTTTTATGAATGATTCTGGTGCTGCAGTATCTTCTATAAGCTCCTATTATCAAATAGAACCAGATCATATTGTGATAATTCACGATGATATGGATTTAGATTTTGGGCGCATTAAAGTAAAAGCAGGAGGCTCTGCGGGAGGACATAACGGTATTCGTTCTATCGATCGCTCTCTTGGTACTCCTCAATATTCTCGAGTGAGAATGGGTGTTGGTCATGCGCAGCGTGGTGCTCACGCGCACGATAATACCGTCAATTGGGTTCTTGGAGGTTTTGCTGCAGCTCAAAAATCTGATCTTCCAAACTTTTTAGCAGATGGTGCTGATGCTGCAGAGAGTATTATTTTCCATGGATTAGCAGCAACGCAGGAGAAGTTTAATGGCCGCTGATAGCAGGTCTAATATCAGAAACGACAAGAATGATAATACTGATGATATTTCAGTAATAAGCTTGAGAGATATTCTTAATGATTTATCAACTAAGGACTCACTTTTTAAAGCTTTATCTGAATATGATCTTGATGCGATATCTGATTATTGTTGCGAAAGTGCAAATAAAAATCGTAAAGATTTAGATTCAATAAGTGAAGATTTAACAATTTCTTCTCCTATTGGAATTCGTTCTGCTATTGTTGCTGCATTAGCTAAGAAAAAGCCAGTTGTTGTTATTGTTCCATCGAGTAGAGATGCTGAAGATTTTATTGCGTCTGTGCGTGATTGGTACGATGGTGATGCTCAAGACGTTGCTAAATTAGAAGCTTGGGAAACGTTACCTCATGAAAGGCTTTCGCCTAGGGCAGATACTGTTGCTAGCAGGATTGCAGTGTTTCGTAGGCTTTGTCATCCTGAAAATAACACATCACTTTTTGGTCCGATTCGCGTGTTGGTTATGCCTGTGCGATCGCTTATTCAGCCTGTAGTTGAAGGCATTGGTGATATAGATCCTCTGTTATTTGAGTGCGGAAAAGAATTAACTCTTGAATATGCTGTGAAACGTTTGGTAGAAAACGCATATACTCGTGTTGATTTGGTGATGGAACGTGGAGAGTTTGCTGTTCGTGGTGGAATTATTGACGTTTTTGCGCCAACGATGACGCATCCTGTGAGAATTGAATTTTTTGGTGATGAAATTGATACTATAAAGCAATTTCATGCTTCTGATCAGCGTACTTATGGCAATAATATTGCAAGTATTTGGGCTACGCCTTGTCGTGAGCTTCAGATTACAGAAAAAATTTGCAAGCGCGCGCGTTCTCTTATTGGTGCAATTCCAAATGCTGACGATATGCTTGAATCAATCGCAAATTCTATACCTGTAGAAGGTATGGAGTCCTTGTTGCCTGCACTAGTGGATCGCATGGAATCAGTGCAAAATATGCTTCCAAAGGAATCTGTTATTATTCTATCTGATCCCGAAAAATGCCGTAGAGCTGCAGATGACGTAACTGCTACAGCTAACGAATTCTTAGCGGCTAGTTGGCATGTTGCTGCTTCTGGACACGGTTCTGGAGCTCCAATAACATTCGATCAAGCTAATTTCTTGGATTTTGATGAAACGATTTCATCGTTAGAATTGTCTAATCATGACGTATGGAAATTAACATCTTTTGGTGTTGACAATCAAATTTATGGAAATATTGCGTTGCCAGCATCGGCGCCACAAGAGTTTCGAGGAGATGAATCGAAAGTTTCTGGTGGTATCGCTTCTCTTGTCGACAATGGTTTTGCTGTAACTATTACAGCTGCGGCTTCTGGTACTCTTGCACGCTTGAGACGCGCTATATATGCGACTGGTGTACATGAATTTACTACAGTGTGCTCAAGTATTTCGGATGGCTTCATTGATAATGCTGCGCGTATCGCGTTTCTTACAGAGCGTGATCTGACAGGTAAATCTTCTGCATCAGCTCAACTAAAAACTCCAAAACGCAGGCGCAAAGCAATCGACCTAATGGAATTAAAACCTGGTGATTTCGTTGTGCACGAACAGCATGGTATTGGACGTTTTGTTGGGATGAAACAACGTAATATTGCTGTTTCGGGTGGTAGTGCAACTCGCGAATATTTAGTAATTGAATATGCTCCTAGCAAACGTAATGCTCCTAACGATAAGCTGTTTATTCCAACAGATCAGCTTGATTTAGTTAGTAAATATATTGGTGCCGAAATACCAAAGCTTAACAAGCTCGGCGGTTCCGACTGGGCTCAAACTAAAGCAAAAGCTAAAAAGCATGTTCATGAAATTGCTGAAAATCTTATTAAACTTTATTCAGCAAGGCAGCAATCTCGCGGATTTGCATTTAGTAAAGATACTCCTTGGCAAAAAGAGTTGGAAGACGCATTTCCTTATCAAGAAACCGCTGATCAGCTTACAACTATTGACGAAGTAAAAGCGGATATGGAAAAGCCAATACCAATGGATCGCTTAATTTGTGGAGATGTTGGTTTTGGTAAAACTGAAATTGCGTTACGTGCAGCTTTCAAAGCTGTGCAAGATTCTAAGCAAGTTGTTGTTTTAGTTCCAACGACTTTGCTTGTTCAACAGCATTACGAGACTTTTACAAATCGATTTGAAGGCTTTCCTGTAAAAGTTGCTGCAATGAGTAGATTCCAAACTTCTAAAGAGATTGAAGAAACTTTAGCTGGATTGCAAGATGGGAGCATTGACGTTGTTATTGGAACGCATAAGCTTTTGAATCCTAGTATAAAGTTCAAAGATTTAGGTTTGGTTATTATTGACGAAGAGCAGCGTTTTGGTGTGGAACATAAGGAAACGCTCAAAGCTTTGCGCACAAACGTTGACGTATTAAGTCTTTCGGCAACGCCAATTCCTAGAACTCTTGAAATGGCTGTAACTGGTATCCGTGAAATGTCTACTCTCGCAACTCCTCCAGAAGATAGGCTTCCAGTGCTTACATACGTTGGTGCGTATGATAATTCTCAAGTTGCTGCATGCATTAAGCGCGAATTGTTGCGTGGGGGTCAAGTTTTTTACGTCCATAATCGTGTTGAAGATATTAGTTCTGTTGCAAGTAAGATTCAGGAGCTTGTGCCAGATGTCCGTGTTGCTATTGCTCATGGAAAAATGGGCGAGAAGCAGCTCGATGCTGTTATTCGTGATTTTTGGCATAGAGATATTGATGTGCTTGTTTGTACAACGATTATTGAAACAGGTCTTGATATTTCTAATGCGAATACACTTATTGTCGACCACGCAGATAGATTCGGTTTAAGCCAGTTGCATCAGTTGCGCGGTCGAGTAGGTAGAGGTCATGAGCGTGCTTACGCTTACTTCTTGTATGATCCTTCAAAGCCTATGACGCAACAATCTCACGATAGACTCTCAACAATTGCTCAGCATACTGCACTTGGTTCTGGTTTTGATGTTGCGATGAAAGATTTGGAATTGCGCGGAACTGGAAATTTGCTTGGAGATGAGCAAAGTGGCCACATTGAGGGTGTTGGATTTGATTTGTATGTTCGTATGGTTTCTGAAGCTGTTGAAAAATATAAGGAACCTGAAAGAGTTGAGCCTGTTTGTGTAACTATTGATCTTCCTGTTGAGGCTTCTCTTCCAGTTGATTATATTGCTTCTGACAAGCTTCGTTTGGAAGCGTACCGGAAGCTTGCTGCTGCTAAGGATAATAGTGATTTGCGAGAACTTCACGATGAGCTTCTTGATCGCTTTGGTAATCCGCCTGAAGAATTTGAGTCTTTGTGTGATGTTGCTCGTTTGCGTTTTAAAGCACGCGAGATTGGTATTACGCAAATCAGCTCTCAAGGAAAATCAGTGCGAGTTGTTGGCGTCGATCCAAAAGAGTCTGTGATGATGCGTTTGAAGCGTATTTATAGAGGATTGCAGTATCGTCCTCTTACTCATATGCTTATTGTTCCAGCTCCTTTTGAATCTTCACTCGGGTCTGGTTCAATGAATGAGCATGAAATACTCTCCTGGGTGCGTCAGCTTCTTGATGACGTCGCTTGGTAAATTTTCTTGTGTTTATTTTATAAATAAAGGCGGCCGCTATTTTGCAGTCGCCTTTATCAATTATTTTTTTTTCGCGTTCTTACTGTAACGCTTCTCTAAGCTCGTCTTCTATTTCAACGTGATTATTTGGACGCTTTTGTGCATCAAGTTGGCTTCGATCAATATTCCAGTTTTTCTCAATGATTCCGTCTTTAATCATAAGAATTCTGTCAGAAAGTCTTACTGCTTCAGAAATATCATGCGTGACCATTATTGTGGTCCAGCCATGTTTCTGTCTTAGATTATCAAGCAAATCTTGCATGTCTAAACGAGTTAAAGCATCTAATGCGCCGAAAGGCTCGTCTAAAAGTAGTAATTCAGGATTATGAACTAAAGCTCTAGCTAATGAGACTCGTTGTGCTTGACCACCTGAAAGTTCTGATGGCCATTTTGACCCGCAATTATTAAGTTGCATATCGTTAAGAGCTTTTTCTGCAATAGATTTTAGTTCTGATTTGTTTCCTTGCATTCCGAAAACTACGTTCTTACTTACTGTTATCCATGGTATTAATCTTGCGTCTTGGAAACCTATTGCTTGATGTTGTGTGACGTTTATTGTTCCAGAATCAGGTTTGATTAATCCTGAAATAACTTTAAGAAGAGTGGTTTTTCCGCATCCTGAGCGTCCGATTAGAGATACAAATTCACCTTTTTTAATATTTAGATTTATATCTCGCAATATTTTAGCGTTATTTTTAAAAGTCACGCCAATATGTTCTAGAGTAACGCAGTAAGAGTTATCTTTAGTCTCATAGTTTTCTTCTATTTGAGTGTTCATATTTACTCCTACTGCGTTGCTMTAAATMATGTTTATATGCCATTAAGAAAGGTTTATGGTATGGCTAACAGCAAACCTGAGGAAAGCGTGCACGAAGAAAACGGCGCGACTGAAAAATTCTCCGGTAAAACTAACAATGAGACTAATAAAAGCACTTCTTTCGCTGCGAGCACTGACTCTTCGCTGAATGAAGCTGAAAAATATGCTTATTCAGGCTCGAAACGCAAAATGGGCAAGATCTGGCTATTTAGCTTAGCTATTGTTTTGGTAGTAGTGTTTAGTGCAATTTTTGCAACTCTTACTACATCTAATAAACCAAATAAATCAAATTCAGTATCGGAAATTTCGAACAAAACTATATCTATAGGTCTAAAGTTAGCTCCTACGAATCTTGATATCCGTAATCAATCAGGTTCCTCACTCGACCAGTTGCTTATTGGTAACGTGTATGAAGGCTTAGTTGCTCGCAATGCTACTAATCAGGTAGTTCCTTCGTTAGCTCAAAGCTGGGAAGTAAGTAAAGATGGTTTGCGTTACACATTCCACATGCGTAAGGGTGCTGTATTTTCTAACGGCAATAAGCTTACTGCGCATGATGCAGAATGGTCGTTTAGCGAGCTTATTGCTAAAAAATATCGCGGCTCTAACATGGTTGGAAAAGTTGAGTCTGCTAAAGCAAAAGATGATTACACGTTTGAAATCACTCTTAAAGAGCCAAATGCTAAGCTTTTGTGGGCACTTTGCAGTCGTTCAGGTTTAGTTTTTGATAAAAGCGCAAAGTATGATGCAAAAACTCAAGCAGTCGGTTCTGGACCGTATCTAATTGACAAATTTGTGCCAAATGATCGTGTTGTTTTAAAAGCAAATCCGCGTTATAAAGGTATTCATCGTGCGCAAACTAATAAGATAGTAGTTCGCTATTTTGTTGACGATAACGCAGCGGTTGACGCACTTTCTTCCGGTTCTGTGCAAGCATTAGCTCCTATTTCTGGTCAACTTGCTAAGCCTTTTAAAGATGATTCCAAGCGTTACGATGTCAGTGCAGGTAATGGCACAGATAAATTTGTTCTAGCTATGAATATGAAAGGCGAACGTACTAAGGATAAGCGCGTGCGCAAAGCTATTCGTTACGCGATTGATCACAAGCAAATTATTGCATCTCGTGGCGGCACGGATTTAGCTCTTGGTGGTCCAATTCCTTCTCTTGACCCTGGTTATGAGGATTTAACTAAGCTGTATCCTCATGATTTGCAGCGCGCTAAGGAGTTAATGAAGGAAGTCGGATTTGACGAATCTCATCCTATGGATTTGACGCTTACTTATCCGAATATTTACGGCACGCAAATTGGCGATCAGCTGCGCTCGCAATTGAAGCCTATTGGAATCAATTTGAAAGTTAATATTGTTGAGTTTACTACTTGGCTTCAAGATGTTTATAAGAATAAGCAGTATGATTTGTCGATGGTTGATCACAATGAGAGTCACGATTTTGGGCAGTGGGCGGATCCTACGTATTACTACGGTTACGACAATAAGCAAGTCCAGGATTTGTATGCTAAAGCTATGCTTTGTGCGGATCCTAAAGAGTCAAATAAATTGCTTGCTAAAGCTGCGCGAATTATTAGCGAGGATGCTCCTGCTGATTGGCTGTTTAACTATCGCGTTGTAACTGCGAAAATGAAGAATCTTGAAGGAATGCCTTTTGACATGAATCAAGAGATTTTGCCGCTATACAACCTGCGACTTAACTGATTTTGTGTTAGCTGTGCGCGACGACCTGCCTTCGCGCATAGAGCGTAGCGCGCGAAGGCAACTCGGAGCGCCGAGCTTGCTCAAGTTGAAAGCACAGTGTGCTTTCAGCGCAAGCGAGGTCTGCCTTCGTCTCGATTGACGAAGGCAGGGAAGACTCACATGTGGGCACATTGGGAATTTGGTTGTGGTTTGTGTGCGCTGACGGCCTGCCTTCGCGCATAGAGCGTAGTGCGCGAGCGTAATCTGCGCGAGTGTCCCAAAACATGCAAAATGAGACACTCGCGCAGCGCGCAAACTGCACTAGTGCCCGAATTTGTGTATTTGTGGTGCGTTTCGACTAGAAGAACATAGAAAGGAGGCATTTTATGTTTCGCATGATTTGCTACAGAGTATTGCTGTTTACTCTTGCTTTACTTGGTATTTCTGTAGTTATTTTCATATCGTTACGTGTACTTCCGGGCGATGTTGCGCAAGTTATGGCCGGCTTAAACGCTCCTAGCGGAAAAGTAGAGGAGCTTAGAGCAGAACTTGGTATTAATAAACCACTTTTTACGCAGTATGTTGACTGGATTTGTGGTGTTTTCCGCGGTGACTTTGGCGTGTCTATGTTAACTGGTCGTTCTGTAAGTTCAACTATTGCGATGCGTGCTTCTATTACTTTTCCGCTGATTCTTTTGGGTCTGTTTATTGCTTTAGTAGTTGGTATTTCACTTGGATGTTTGCAAATTACTCATGAAGGCAAACTTTCACAGGCAATTATGCGCTTTTTGGCTATTACAGCAGGCTCTGTTCCAGCATTATGGGGTTGCATGCTACTTATTTTGCTATTAGGACGCGGTATTGGTGTGTTCAGTTTGTTGCCAACTCAAGGTTTCCCTACAGATGGCTGGAGCGAATTTCCTGAAGCTTTTGCGTCTCTTCTTATTCCGGCTCTTACAGTAGGACTTATTGTTGGCTCTAGTTTTATGCGTTACACTGCTGCAACTGTTGAAAATATTGTTAAAAGTGAAGTAGCTTCTCAAGCTATGGCTTGCGGAATGACTCGCAAACAAGTTGTGTGGCGTGTTGGTTTGCGACTTGCTCTTCCTCAACTTGTATCTGTTATTGGTTTAACTTTCGCTCATATGGTTATGGGCGTGATGGTTATTGAAAACCTGTTTTCCTTACCTGGTATTGGTACGGGAATGGTTCGAGATGTTGGTTTGCGCGATCTAATTGCAGTGCAAGGTGAGCTTTTTATGCTTGCTGCGCTGTTCTTACTAATCGGCTTTGTAGTTGACATTACCCACCGACTACTTGACCCTAGGTTATCTAAAGATAGTTTGAATTAATTTCCTATTGTTGAATCTAACATGCGAATAAGGTGAGTTTTTATGTGCAATATGTCTAAAAAAAGTATCAAAGTAAAATCTACTTTGTTTAAGCGCATATGGAATGCTACTTTCGGTAAATTTGTGTGTTTAACGTTTGCAATATGGTTTTTTGTTGCTTTGCTTTCGCTTTTATGGACTCCGTACTCACTTTTAGAAACTAATGGTTTTAAAGTATGGCAGAAGCCGTCTTTTTCGCATTGGCTTGGCACGGACGGCACTGGTTCAGATATGCTTAGTTGGCTTATGGCAGGTTCAAGAATTGAGCTGATTCTCGTTTTTTCTACTGTTCTAGTTGCTACTTGTATTGGGTTTATTGTTTTGAGCTTTATGATTTCTAGTTCACAAATTGTTCGCACAATAAGCATTATGTCTGTTGACGCATTGATTTCTATTCCAACTGTTTTAATTGCGCTTATACTTGCAGTTCCGTTTGGAGCTAGTGTTGTTGTGATTGTTATTGCTTGTGGAACTGGCTATGGCTTGAATTTAGCACGTATTGTACGACCTAGTGCGCAGCTTGCGTTGCAATCTGATTATGTGACTTCAGCTGTTTTGCAAGGTTCCTCGCGTAAATATGTTCTTATTCATCATGTTTTACCAAATATTATTCCTGTTGCTTTTGTTGAGCTTTCTCTTTCTGCAGGAACTGTTATTTTGGCTGAAAGTGGCTTAACATACTTGGGTATTGGTGTTCCTTCTGGAGTTCCTAGCTGGGGGCGCGTGTTGGCTACTTCTGTTTCGTTAATTCACGTAAATCCTTTATCGGTTGTCTGGCCGGGTTTGATTGTGACTGTGGTTGTTGTTGCTCTTAATCTTTTTGGTGACGTATTGCGCAAAGTTTTAGATCCTTCATCAAAAAGTACGAATAAAGTAGGGGAAAAATGAGCTTAAATATTCAAAATCTCACGCTAAAACTTGGCGGAAAACTAATTCTTGACAACGTATCAATTGAGATTTCTGACGGTGAGCGTGTTGGCTTAGTTGGTTCCTCTGGCTCTGGCAAATCTATGCTAATTCGAGCTATAACTGGATTATTGCCGTCAAATGCTGAAATTTCAGGCTCTTGTATGCTTGGCAATTTTCAAACAGTGAAAGCAAAAGATGAAAATTTAGCTTCTATTCGCGGAAAATACGTTGGTGTAGTATTTCAGCAGGCTAATAGAGCGCTTAATCCAATGTTAAGCGTTGAAAAACAAATTTCTTTGCCTTTGCGAATACATTACAATCTAGATGATGACGATATTCACAATCGAGTATGCATGATGCTTGAAAAAGTAGGGTTGTCGAAAAATCTCGCATCTAAACGCACGTTTGAGCTTTCTGGAGGTCAACAGCAGCGAGTTGGTATTGCTACAGCTTTGATTACTTCTCCGCGTTTGATTTTGGCTGATGAGCCTACTACCGCGCTTGACTCGGTTACACAAAGTGAAGTTGTGCGAATGCTTGCTTCACTTGTAGATGATATGGGCGCTTCAATGCTTTTTGTAACGCACGATTTTTCTGTGCTTTCGCATGCTGCTAATCGTTGCTATGTGCTTGATTCTGGGCGTGTGGTCGATAGTGAAAATATTAAGAATTTGCTTGATAATCCGCGTATTTCTTCTACTAAACAATTAGTGAGTGCTGCTAAAAAGTTGACTTTTAGAGCGCAAAATTTAGGTTCTAAAAATTTAGATTCTGTAAAAGTGGGTTCTGCAAATGTTGATTTTGCAAATACTGGTTCTGCAAACGTTGATTCTAAGAAATTTAATTCCCGTATTGGCAATAGTGAAGAAAATTCGCTTATAAATGCAAAAAATATTCACGTTATTTTAGGTCGCGCAAAAACTCGTGCTGAAGTGTTAAGAGGCGTAGATTTAAATCTTAATATCGGCGAATCTTTGGCGATTATTGGCGGATCTGGTTCCGGCAAAACAACTCTTATACGCGCTATGTTGGGGCTTGAAACTCTTTGCGAAGGAAACGTTACTTATTGCGGTGAAATTGTAAATAATGCCAATTTATTAGAAGTAAATAAAAATGCTTGTACGCTTATGAGACGCGAATCGTCGCTTGTATTTCAGCATCCGTTTGCCGCATTGGATCCACGCTGGACAGTTCAAAAAAGTGTTGCTGAGCCTCTTAGAATATGGCAAAAATCGCTTAAATTAGACGATGCAACTATTGAGCAGCGTGTTTGTGAAATGCTGAAATTAGTAGGCTTAAAACCTGAAGATTTTTTGGAACGTCATCCTCACGAGCTTTCTGGCGGTCAAGCGCAATGTGTTTGTATTGCTCGCGCATTAATCAATAATCCTCGAGTTTTGCTTGCTGACGAGCCTATGAGTGCAATTGATGTTGCGGAAAGAACTCGCATTTTAGACGCTTTTGCATCCATTCGCTCCGAGCGTAAAAGCATGTCATGCATATTTGTAAGTCATGATTTGGGTATGATCCGGCATTTAGCAACGCGAGTTATTGTTCTTAATGAAGGAAAAGTTGTGGAATGTGGCAGTGTAAATGATGTGCTCAATAATCCACAAAATGACTACACTCGTGCTCTTGTAAACGCAGCAATCATGTAAATAAATCTTTCTACTAATAAATCTTTCAACTAATTAGGCAACTACCGTCTACTATAGAAGTACTCACTACGTTAAAGAGTACGTTGTTTATTGTGTAGTTAAGTGAAGGGAATACTTATGAATAAGCAGGATGCGTCTAGACCTAGACCAGAAAGTTTTGAACTAGATCATACTAAAGTAAAAGCACCTTATGTGCGCTATATCAATACGCAAAAAGGTCCTAATGGGGATGTTATTTCCAACTATGATATTCGTTTAACGCAGCCTAATGAGGAAGCGATTCCTACTGCAGCTTTGCACACAATTGAGCATATGATTGCAGTGTTACTTCGTGAGCGTATTGATGGCTATATTGATTGCTCGCCTTTTGGCTGCAGAACTGGTTTTCATCTGCTAACTTGGGGCGAACACAGCACAGAAGATGTGGCGCGCGCTTTAAAGGAATCTCTTGAGTTTATTGCGTTTAATGCCACCTGGGATGATGTTCCTGCAACAACTATTGAATCTTGCGGCAACTATAGAGACCACAGTTTATTTGGTGCTAGTCAATGGTGTAAAGATATTCTAGCGAAGGGAATTAGTTCGGATCCTTTTGAGCGCAAACTTGTGTAAGTAATAATTAGCTAATTTTGCGTGATTTTATTTGGTTTCTTTTAGAGGTTGGCATGGAAGATATAACATTGAGAAAAGCAACTCTTGGTGACTTGCGAAATATTGAGCATATTTATGAAAATGCTCGCAAATTTATGCGTGTTACAGGCAATCCTCATCAGTGGGGGAATAGTTTTCCACTTGTTTCAAGTGTTATTGAGGATATTCGTTTAAAACGTTTCTATTTGATTGTTGACGAGGATCCAGAATCGCATAACGAGCGTATTTTAGCGCAATTCGCATTATGCGAAGGTGTTGATGAAGTGTATGCCAGTATTGACGGTGCATGGCTTGATGATATTTCCCCTTATGTAACAATTCACCGCTTAGCATCTTCGGGAATAAAACCAAAAATGGCAACAGCGTGCTTGCATTGGGTGCAGCAAAACTATAATAATGTACGCATTGATACGCATCCAGATAACGTGATTATGCAAAAAGTAATTACGCGTGCAGGGTTTAGTCGTTGTGGATTGGTCGTTATTCCAGATCGTGCGCACAGTGCAGTACGTATTGCATACCAATGGGTGCAAACACTTAATCATGTCATATGAAATGCGCATGTGTTCTTAAAAAGCTTATGGAGAGTATGCAAAAGAGCATGTAGCATTAAAGCATACTAAATCAGTTAGGTGAGTTATGAGTACAGATTTAAGTAATGCGGCAAGTAATAGTGCACGTAATGCGGCAATGTTAGAAGCAAACTATGCTCGCACGTTAAGCGTATACCCTGGGCAAGTAATTGTCGATTTGAAGGCGCTTCGAGACAATATGCGTACTTTGGTTGAGCGCGTTTCGCAAGATTTGCAGCCTAGTCAGAATGCGCCGGAAGTTATGGGAGTCGTAAAAGCAGACGGATACGGTCACGGGCTTGTTCCTAGTGCGCTCGCGGCTTTGGCTGGAGGTGCTACTTGGCTTGGCACAGCTCAACCGTACGAAGCGTTGCGTTTGCGTGCAGCTGGTATTGATTCTAGCCGTTGCCATATTCTCACTTGGCTTACTAGCGCTCCAACTACGAGATTTGCAGATCTGATTACAGCAGATATCGATATTTCAGTAGGCTCTGTTGACTCTCTTGATGCTGTAGCTTTTGCTGCACGAAAGTTAGGTAAACCTGCTCGCGTGCACGTAAAAGTCGATACTGGTTTTGGACGAAACGGTTTTACGCCAGAAGGTTTTAGTGCCGCTCTAGAAAAATTGCAACAATACTCTAGTGAAGGCGTAATTGAGGTTATTGGCCAATGGAGTCACTTAGCTGTGGCAGATTCTCCTGATGTTCCAGAATTTGTAGATGCAACCGACCGGCAAATCCAACAATTCCACGAGTTTACAAATCGCATGAAAGAAGCATCTGTGGCACCTAAAATCCGCCATTTAGCGAATACTGCTGCAACGCTTAATCGTCCAGAAATTCGTTTTGAGCTTGTTAGACCAGGAATTGGTTTGTATGGATACGAGCCGGATCCTGCAATGGGGGATTCTCAAACTTATGGATTGCAACCAGCTATGACGCTTCAAGCGCAACTTGGCACTGTAAAAGCTGTAGAAGAAGGGCATGGAATTTCCTACGGGCGCACGTATTTAACTCCAAATAATACGAGTACTGCTATTGTGCCGCTTGGTTACGCTGACGGAATTTTGCGATCTGCTTCCGGATTTGATATGCAAGGTGCGCGTCATGTTGATAAGCAGGGCGGACCGGTTAGAGTAGAAACCAATAAAGGTGCGCGAATTTTGAATGTTTCAGGGCGAGTTTGCATGGATCAGTTCATAGTTGATTTAAAAGGCGATGCTGCAGAGTTAGGCGTCCGAGAAGGCGATACTGTAACGCTTTTTGGTCCTGGAAGAGGTGTGGAATTTGCTGAGCCTACTGCCGACGATTGGGCAGAAGCTGCAGGAACAATCAGCTACGAAATCATGACTGGAATCGGACCTCGCGTGCCGCGGCTTTACCGCAATGCTTACGAAGTGCTATCTTCTAGCGATATTGCAAAATTGGACGCAAAAAGTCTTATATAGCTTGTTGCTGCTTGGTTTTTTAGAAGGTTAAATTAGCCTTAATTGCAAATAAAAGAGGTGCTGTATGTGCAACGAAGTAATTGCATCGGATAATGAGATCGTTGGCGAATACGATTTGCATGATACTGAGCGCTGGGCGAGTGAGCCTCATCACACTCGTGTGAGAACGCCTTTTGAACGAGATCGTGCGCGAATCATACACTCATCTGCGCTACGTCGATTGGGTGCAAAAAGCCAGGTTTTAGTTGCGGGTTCGGATGATTTTGCTCGAACTCGCTTGACACATACTTTGGAAGTTGCGCAAATTGGTAGGCAAATTGCAGCAATGCTTGGATGCGATCCGGATGTTGTTGATTGCGCTTGCTTATCGCACGACTTAGGGCACCCACCATTTGGCCATAACGGAGAACGCGCGCTCGCAGAATTAGCGAAAAATATTGGTGGATTTGAAGGAAACGCACAAACTCTTCGCTTACTTACGCGCTTAGAACCGAAAGTTTTTCGCGAAAACGGTAGAAGTGCAGGAGTAAATCTTACGCGCGCAGCATTAGATGCTGCAGTGAAGTATCCGTGGGGATTAGAAGAAGCAAAAGCGCACGATAAAGGCGAGCGTGATTTGAAATTCTGTGTGTATCCGGATGATCGAGATGTGTTTGAATGGCTGAAAATTGGTGCTCCACGCGAAGCAAAACCAATGGAATGTCAAATAATGGATCTTTCAGACGACATTGCTTACAGTGTGCACGATATTGAGGATGCGATTGTAACTGGCGCTTTTAACCCTGCTTTAGTTGCGGATTCAAAAGTTGTAGATGAAGTTATTGAAGAAACCCATGCATGGTATGGTGAACGTTGGGATGTAGATAAACTTTTGGATGCTTTGAAACGTTTGCGCTCGCTTCACATGTTTCCTAATTCTTTCGACGGTTCTCGTCGAGCGCTAGCGCAGTTGAAAAATATTACTAGTGCTCTTATTGGTCGTTTTGCAAGCTCTGTTGAGCACGCTACGCGTGAGCGTTATGGCAACGGTCCGCTTGTTCGCTACCGCGCAAACCTTGTGATTCCGGAAAATACTTCCTACGAAATTGTGATGCTGAAAAGCTTAGCTGTGCACTTTATAATCGCTCCTCGCGAGCGTGAAGTTTATAAGCGCGAACAGAAAATTTTGACAGATTTAGTAGAAGTATTTATGAGCAAGTCGCCGCGCTCGCACGATGCAATGGAGGAAGTATTCGTGGGAGATTGGAACGAGTGCACTAACGATGATGAGCGTCTTCGTGTTGCAATCGACCAGGTGGCAAGTCTTACAGACGGTTCTGCTACAACTCTTCACGCGGCTTTGTGCTAGGTGCTTTTGCTAAGTGCTTTGTTCTGGGTGAGCTGTGAGTGTAGATTTGTTGTAAAGACTAAAGTGTGCGAAGAAGGTTGAGAATGTTTTGTGCAAATTGCGGGAATAATATTATTCCTGGAGAAAAATTCTGTGGTAACTGTGGTGCTTCTGTTTCATACGGGAATAACGTTGAACAATCTCAGCCTACGGAAGTGATGCAGCCTACGGGAGTAGAGCAGCCTGGAATTCAAATAGCTCAGCCTGAATATGCAACTCCACTTATAAAAAATCGCAAACTAATTGTTATAAGCGCATGTGTTATAGCAGCGGTTGCAATTATTGCGGCGGCAGTCTTCTTCTTTACTTTTCCGCATTTTCGTAAAGCAGCGCCATCTGAACGCATAGTCGTACCTAAAGCAAAAACTTCACAATCTGCGCAAGATGTTGTACGCGAACTGCAAGAAAAAGGTGTTGAAACTCACTTAGTAAAAGATTTCGGAGGAAGTAAACCAGGTAATTTTGCTCGGTATCAAAACGTAAAACCTGGGCAAGTTATTCACGGAAATCACGTTGTAACGGTCGTTGAATCCAAAGGTCCTGGAATTCCGGAAAAGGGAGTGATTGGAAAAACTGTTGAAGAAGCAGCGCCTCTATTAAAATCAATGGGAGTTCCAGTAAAAGTTTACAAAGTAGCCTCACTTCATCCTGGAAAAATTGCTGCAACTAACCCAATGCCAGGCGAGCCTTTAGATGAAAATAAAGAAATCTTCATAGGCGTTGGAGAAGAAGATAAATATCCTGATAGCGGCAGGTCTGTTCCTGTTGAATTATTCGATAAAGATAAAGACGAAGCGTACAAAATGATGTCTGATGAAGGATTCAAAGTTAGACTTGTACCAAAATATTCATCCCGAAAACACTTAGGCAAAATTGTTGGGTCTAATCTTGGATTAGGGCAATCACATAGGGGAGATACCGACATAACGCTTTACTATGGCGCTGATGCTTCTGAAACTAAGAAAATGTTTACTAGCAAGCGTGGATATGGTGAAAGTAATCAAGCAACTGTAGTTTCTACATTAGTTCCATTTGTTGGAAAATGGTGCACTAAATCTGGAGATTGCTTAGAGTTTGAACCTACAAATTATGATACAGAAATAGGCGAGAATACTAGAGTGCTTCTTCGTGGCACTCATGCTATGGATGATTTAGTAGATGATGAAAATAATAAAGATTATGCACACAGTTTCGGAATGTGGCAGTATACACAGCAATTATTGGGTGATGCAATTGATACTGATGATAGTGATGAAGATAAGAATTCTCTTCCTTTGCACAATACATTGATTTTTGGTGATTCTGGCATGACTGAAATATTTCGCGATGGTGGAGATCCTTATTGTGGCAATAAGGTATACAATGTGCATTCGGGGTTGTGTGTTAACGGACAATTCCAAGATTACCAAGATTTAGATAGCAATTATCCAGATTATTCTAGCAATAACTTTATTGATGTGCCGGGAGTAAATAAGGGTATAACGTATAAGATGCGCGCGTATTTTGTGCTTGTTCCGGTTAGTGCAAAGCTCGACGAACTAGAAGCAAGCGGATTCTTTAAAGGCAAAGGCAAGACTAAACCGGATATGGATCGTCCGTTTATTTTGCGCAGAGATCCTAAATATTACAGTAAATCAGAGATAACAGTTGCTTCAAAAGATGGTGATATGAGAGACAATCCTTTTGTTCCAACTTCTAAACATAAAGCAATACCTTTTGCTCCAGCTCCGGATGATTCAAACGTTTACTACCTAGTTGAGAAGCCGTTTGATTTTACTGGTTTCATTAAAGATCGGGAATTGTAAAGTAGCAAAAGATTACGAAAGATTGCGGAAGATGCGGCTTGCGCAACTATTTGCGATTTGTGCGTCTTCCGCTGATTTCGTAGCGTATTTTGTCGATATTATCGTTGATTTGGTGTTTTCGACAGTTTCGTCTCGTTTTGTTTATTTCACCAAGTGATTATGTGTTTTCGACGGTTTTGCATCAGTTATATGGTGAATTCTCGCAAATTTGCTGTCATTAATTTAGCCTGAAAATTATATAGCTTTGTTCTATTTTTCCTTCTACTTCATTCATTTTCTAGGGGGGGGGTATTTTGTGATATAGGTCACATGTTTGACCCAAAGTTACACTAACATATTTTAGTGCAAAATTCTTCGCACGCTGTACGTGAGAAGGAAGAAGAAAGGAAAATTATGTTAAACAAGAAAGCTATCGCAGTATTCGCTGCTGCTGCAACTTTGCTATCCGGATTAGCTTTTTCTACTCCAGCGATGGCTGATGATTATTCCAATGATAGTCAAGAAGAAGATGTTGATAATTTGATTTTGGAAGTATTGTCTCGCGCAAATGAAATCGTTTCCGCAGGCGATACGAATGCTAAGGGGTACGCCGAAGCTAAAGCATTGTTGGAAGTAAATCATGAGATTTGCGAAGCTAAGGCTAAGTGGGTTGCAGCTTTAGATGAAGTTGATAACGCTTCTACAGAAGAAGAAAAAGCCGCAGCTCAGAATAAGGCAGATGAAGCTGAATCTTATTATCTTAGTTTGCACCATCCAAAGTTTGATGGCGCGCTCAATAGGTTTGTAGCTGCTATTGATTACTTCGGACATTCTCAAAAAAATTCTGAATCGGCTGACACTCAATCTGTAGATACTTCTATTCCGCATCGTGTCGATAATAGTAAAGCTGATAACAATAAGACTGATAGCGATAAGATTGATAGCAATAAGATTGATAGCAATAAGACTGCTAAACTTCCTAATACTGGTTCTTCTGTAGTTTTGGCTGCTGTCACTGCTTCCATGCTTGCCGGTATTGGTGCTGTTCTTTGCAAGAGTCGTCACTAAATAGTTTATTCGCTAATCTTTTCTCTAGTTATTTTTAGGTATTAATGCTTATAAATTGCATTTATAAATTGCATTTGTATCTGTTGTAATCAAGTAATTGATTTTAAGGCGGTGCGTAACGCAGTATATCCTGTGTTCGCATCGCCTATTTTTGTATTATGCTTTGGAAAAACGGTGAAAAGTGGCTGAAACACTAAAATTATATGCGCAATACCACTCGCCGCAGATTTGCGATAAGCTAGATAGCATGGTTGGAATGATTGTGAAAGAAGACATTGAGCGCGTGCGCGCTGCGGCAGATTTGTATGACATTGTGTCTGCAACAGTGACGCTTAAGCCTTCCGGAACTGGCACTTTTGTAGGTCTTTGCCCATTCCACGATGAAAAAACGCCAAGTTTTAGTGTGCGACCAAGCTTGGGAGTGTGGCATTGTTTTGGTTGCGGCGCTGGCGGCGACGTATTTAAGTACGTTGAGCAAAAAGAGAATATTGATTTTCGTGAAGCGGTCGAGTTTTTAGCAGATCGTTACCACATTGAGATGCATTATAAGCAGGAGCAAAATAGTGATTCTCAATCGCGCGGTTCTAAGCGAGCCAGGCTTTTAGAAGCAAATGAAGAAGCGCAAAAGTTTTTCGTTTCAAATCTCGGCACTCAAGAGGCAGCTCCTGCGCGCGAATTACTTGCAGGGCGAAACTTTACTCCGCAACAAAGTGCGCGTTTTTCTTGCGGTTACGCGCCTAAAGGCTGGGATAATTTAGTTAGATACTTAGCGAATAAAGGTTTTACGCGTCAAGAGCTTCTCGACGCTGGTCTCGCTAGACTCGGTCAGCGCGGAATATATGATTATTTCCGTGGCCGCTTAACTTGGCCTATTCGCGACTCGACTGGTCGAACTCTTGGCTTTGGTGCAAGAAAGCTTTATGATGACGATTCTATTAGCGCGAAATATATTAACACTCCCGATACTGCACTGTATCGAAAAACGCAAGTTCTGTACGGAATTGACTTAGCTAAGGCAAATATTGTAAAAAAGCGTCAAGTTGTAATTGTAGAGGGCTACACAGATGTAATGGCATGTCATTTGGCTGGTATTGATACTGCTGTTGCAACTTGCGGAACTGCGTTTGGCGTTGAGCATGCAAAAATTGTGCGCCGCCTTATTGCAGACGATTCTTTGGGGGCAATTCAGCTTGTTGGCCCACTGAAGGTGGATGGACAGTCTGTAAGTTCGCGCATCGTTTTTACTTTCGACGGTGATGCTGCAGGTCAAAAGGCTGCGCTACACGCTTTTGGTTTGGATTCTGCGTTTTTGACGCAAACTTTTGTTGCTGTAGCAGACAATAATCTCGATCCTTGCGATTTGCGTATTCAGCGCGGTGATGAGGCTGTGCGTTCGCTTGTTGCACATGCAAGTCCGCTATACGATTTCGTTATTGACACAGTAATTAATCGTTTTGAGACTTCGTACACTACTGGTCAAATGGGCGCTATAAAGGCTGTCGCTCCTCTTATTGCGCAAATTCGAGACCGTTCGCTGCTTGACTTGTATATGCGCAAAGCCGTGCGTTCAATTGGCGTTGATTTAGCTGTTATGCGCAATGAAGTTGAGTCTGCACGTAGACGTTTGAAAGTGCGTGACGACGATGCTTATGCGCAAAAGCATAACGTTATTCCAACTTTTGGTCAGCAAATTAATGACGACCGTAATGCAGGTTTTAAAGCTTCGCGCATGGAAATTATTAAAAGTTCTGCTAAAAATCAGCATTATTATCGTGTGGATGATGCTGTATTTATGTGCGAACAACAATTTATGGCGTTACTTTTGCAAGTTCCGCTTGCTTTTGATGAGAAATTGTTTGCGCAATTGACTTTGAATAATTTTATTACACCAGTATTTCGTACGCTGTTTCAAGCATTTGTAGCTGCAGGTGGATTGCCGGTTGGCAATGTTTCGCAAGGATTGTGGCTGCATATGATGACAAAAGCTGCAGGTCCTTTGCTTGAATCCGTTATTACAGAACTTTCTGTAATGCCGTTGCCGCTTCCTTCTCCTGCAGATACATTGGAAGATACCGGCAATCGACAGAATCAGCAAGTTTCAAACGGATCTCCTTCAGATCTTTTGCGGAAAGCTACGAGTGCAGAAAGTAAGTATGCAAACGAGCTGCTTATTCGCCTTCTTGATATTGGCTATATGCGTAGAATCGGTGCTGCTAGAGTGCGTATGGCGAAACTCAAGGATGGTCAGGAAAAGCTTGAGCTTCTAGGAAAAATTACTTCAATGGAAGCGGCTCGCAAAAACTTACAATCGCAAATCATGTAGCCTTTCATGCAATCTTTTGTACAAAACTGTACTAACAAACAAAAGACCACGTAATCTAGCGTGATTACGTAGCCTTTTGTCTGCAAAAATTTATTGAAACTCAGTTACTAAAGTCAATATCGCCGAGCTTTTCAATAAGCTTCATATTCTCACTGTAGTCAACTGGGCAAGAAATCACGTCGACGCCGCTTTCCTGATCCAGCGCTTCACGAAGCATGTTGTACAAATCCTCCGGCTTTTTAACAGCATGACCGCGCGCGCCAAAGCTTTCAGCTAGTTTTGGCACGTCCGGATTATGGAAATCAACGTACTCGTGCTCGCCTGCATGAAGCTCCATCTTCCACTTGATTAAGCCGTACGCGTTATCTTCCCAAACAAGAACTACCATTCGGCTGCCAACGCGCACTGCAGTTTCAATTTCCTGCACGTTCATCATAAAGCTTCCGTCGCCCATCACAGCCAAAACCGGTTTCGTGTTAATTTTGCCGGAATTATCGCGAATAAACGAAGCTCCAACAGCACCTGGAAGCGTCCAAGCCATAGTTGAAAGACTGTTGTCGATTATGCAAGTATTCGGGTGCATAGTTGGGTACAATCGTGCCATCCACATTTTAAGAGCGCCTGTATCTACAAGAACCTTCGTGCCTTCAGGAACAGCGCGGCGAATATCGTAAACTACGCGCTGTGGTTTCATTGGCATGCTTTCGTCGTTTTCGCAAGAATGTAATTCTTCCGTAAGTAGTTGTCGAATACGTGGGTGACTTACGTCAAAAGTAATGTTTCGTGTCTTTAATACTTCTGTAAGAGTTTTAAGCGTTTGGCCAATATTCGCCATAATATTCAGCGCAGTAGGGTAGTGTGCGTCGGTATCTTCCACAAAAGTATTGATGTGAATAATAGTTTTATCAATATTTGGGTTGATTTTCTTCGGGTCGAACTGCTGAATTGAGAAGCCGACAGCAATAATCAAATCAGCAGTGTCAAACGCGAAGTTCTCGTAATCGCGATGCATGAAGCCGACTACGCCAAGTGCATTCGGATGATTATCTGGGAAAACGCCCTTACCTTCGAAAGTAGTTGCAACCGGCACATTAAGCTGCTCAGCAAACGCAAGAAGCTGGTCCTCAGCGTGAGAGCGCGCAACGCCGTTTCCAGCCAAAATAATAGGTTGCTTTGCTTGACTAATAATTTTCGCAGCTTCTTCAATAGTGTCCGGCGCTGGCATAATATGCAGCGGATGCGGAAGTGGAAGAGGCTTTGCGTTGTCAGGTGCTGGCATTTCGCTGATATCTTCCGGAATAACAAGGCACGTGGCTCCCGGACGGTTGCGACCGGCAATTGAGAAAGCTTTTCGAACCATTTCTGGCGCAGATTCTGGAGCAAGCATCATAGAAGACCATTGCGTAATTGGCTGGAAGAGTGCAACCAAATCAATAATTTGGTGAGATTCCTTATAAAGCCTAGAAACGTTACCTTGTGCGCAAATCGCTACAAGCGGTGTGGTGCTTGCGTTTGCTTGAGCTACAGGAAGTGTTAAATTCAATGCGCCAGGACCTAGAGTTGCCAAGCATACGCCTGGTTTTCCAGTAATATGAGCGTATGTCGCTGCCATAAAACCAGCGCCTTGCTCGTGGCGAGTAAGCACAAAACGAATGCGTCCATCGCGTTCAATTGCTTCAAGAAGCGGAATATTTTCCTCACCTGGAATACCGAATACTACTTCAACGCCTTCGTTTACCAAGCATTCAACAACTAAATCTGCAGTATTGCGCTTGTGGTTTTCACGAAGATGCTTTTGACGAGCAAGTTTTTGTTCAAGCTTCTGATCTTCTGTTTTGTTTATTTCTGCCATAATTCGCTTCTTGTGTAGACAACAAATTCTTTGTTTTAATATGATATACGCAATCTTGTCTTTAAACGCAATTTTTTCAATGCGCGTGTCATAAAAAAGGGCGGAATTTTATGTTAGCTACTTTAGGCTAAATCACGCTATTAATAGTTGCTAATTTATTGTTATTGCAACGATTTTGTCGGGAATTTAACCCGATTGTGGGACTGGGTTTCTAGTATAATAGAGTCATTATGTCTATTGCGTTACGGAGGAATGATGAAGCGCTGGCTGTTGAATGTGGTCAAGTGTGAAACCATTCTTATTGTTGCTGCAATTTTGGCAGTTATTTCCTGTTTTTTGGTACCTCCAGATCCGCAATATTTGAGTTATATTCATCTCAACACTATTTCGCAATTAGTGTGCCTTATGATGGTTGTGTGCGGATTCCAGCGCATTGGTGTGTTTCGATCTATTGGTGCGCGTTTGCTAAGGCATGTGCGCACTGAGCGCGGCTTGGTGCTCGTGCTTATGTCGTTAACATTCTTTTCGGCAATGTGGATTACGAACGACGTTGCTCTCGTAACTTTTGTGCCTTTTGCACTATCTGTGCTCGTAATGGCGAATGCTGAAAAGCAGTCAATTCTTGTAATTACGCTTATGACTATTGGTGCCAATGTTGGAAGTATGCTCACTCCTATTGGCAATGCTCACAATCTGTATTTAAAGGCGTTGACTCATATGTCTACGCAAGATTTTTTGAAGATTATGGCGCCTTATACGATTACAGCAGCACTGTTGATGATCGTATTTGCATTCGTATTCTTTAAGTCGCGCACAGTTGACCAGTTTGCAGGTTTGCATGGTGACGATATTGAGCAAAGTGTGTTGGCTCCTTCGCATGGTCATCCGCAGCCTGATGAAATTCGTGTTATGGGCTATGGCATGAGTTTTACTCGCTGGCGTGTTACTGTTTATAGTTTGCTGTTTGTTGTTTGCTTGTGTGGTGTTAGTGGATGGATTCCTGACTGGATTATGGTGCTCATTATGGTTGCAGCTTTCCTTGTTTGCGACCGCCACGTATTCCGTGTTTTAGATTGGGCTTTGCCGCTCACGTTTATTATGTTCTTTGTTTTTATTGGCAATATGCGTCGAGTTGCTGGATTTAGCGATCTTGCGCAAATGTGGGTTGGTACGCATCCGATGGAAGTTTCTATTGCTTCAAGCCAATTTATTAGCAACGTGCCGACGACGATTCTGCTTTCTGGATTCTGTGATCAGTGGAAGCTTCTTATTATTGGCACGAATCTTGGTGGAATGGGTACTTTGATTGCTTCTATGGCTTCGCTTATTTCTTATAAGGGAATTACACACCAGTATTCGCATTACCGTGGGCGTTATTTGCTCACGTATACTATTGTCAATGTGTTCTTCCTTGCAGTGTTGATGTCACTTGCGTGGATTATTGAATAACAATTTTTATATAAACGTTTGATATTTATAATTTTATGGCGCGTTGATAGTAGTTTTTTGGTATAATAACCATTTGTTTGCCTCTGTAGCTCAAAGGATAGAGCAACGGCCTTCTAATCCGTTGGTTGCGCGTTCGAGTCGCGTCGGGGGCACTATGAAATCTTGAAATAGCATAGCGCATTTCAAGATTTTTCATGGTGCCGAGCTTGCTCAAGGTCGAAAGCACGGTGTGCTTTCAACGCAAGCGAGGTCTGCACGCGTCAATAAGACGCGCGCAGGTTACTTATCTTCTTCGCGGCAGCTTTCGCATAAGCCGAATACTTCTAGCGTATGATCCACCACAGTATACCCGTGAGATTCAGCTACTTTATGAATCCAGCCTTCGTCGTCAGGCGGCTCAATATCAACAGTTTTTCCGCAACGTTCGCAAACTAAATGATGGTGGTGCGTATTCTCGTCGCAAATGCGGAATAATTGCTGACCGTTAAAACGCACTGTGTCTACTTCGCCGCTTTGAGTTAAAGAATTAAGTTGACGATACACTGTTGCTAAGCCAATAATCTCCCCGTCTTTGGCGAGTATTCTGTGCAAATCTTGTGCAGAAACAAAATTACGAGACTCGCGTAAGTAGGAGAGTACTATTTCTTTTTGTTTTGTATGTCTACGCATAGGCTCACTAGACATTTCGCATCCTTTCGTCGTTTTTAGTCTAGTTCGTCGTCCCAGCAGCCTGTTGCATCTAATGCGGCAGCGGCGTCAACAGGATTATCGCATAGCACAGTAATATGACCCATTTTGCGATTCTTACGAACTTCAGCTTTTCCATAATCGTGTATATGCCATTCTGGATGTTCCAAAATCAGCGAACGCGTAGGAGCCACATGTTGTCCAAGAACATTTACCATAACAGCAGGGGAAAGTAGCTTAGGCTTCTTTAAAGGCCAACCAACAATACCGCGAATATGTGCTTCAAATTGATCCATATCGCAAGCTTCAATCGTATAATGCCCGGAATTGTGAGGGCGAGGAGCGAGTTCGTTTACTACTACGCGATTATCTTTAGTGATGAAAAGCTCAATTCCTAATGTTCCTGCTAGTTCGAATCCTTTAGCTAAGCGCAAAGCTAATTCGTGAGCTGTTTTTTCAACTTCAGGATCAACTACTGCAGGAGCTAAAGTCATGTGCAAAATACTATTGTGATGCACGTTTTTTACTAGAGGATAAGTTACGAAATCCTTACCATTTCCAGAAACCAGGATCGATGCTTCAAAAGCAAAATCAACGAAACCCTCGAGAATTGAAGGAGGGAATTTTCCTCCGCGATCCGAGCGATGGTGAATGTTAGCAACGTCTTCTTCTGTACGCAAAACATCTTGGCCATGACCGTCGTAGCCGCCGCGACGAGTTTTAAGAATTGCTGGCAAGCCTATTTCGTCAATAGCAGTATCTAAGTCGTCTAAATTATTTACTTCACGCCACGGAGCTGTTTCGATTTTATGACTATTAATGAACGTTTTTTCACTGACGCGATCTTGAGTTACGCGTAACAGGTCAGTTCCTTGTGGGATTGCGGTTAAATGACGAACTTTATCAAGTGCGTCTGCGTTAACATTTTCAAATTCGTAAGTTAATACATCGCAACGTTCAGCAAGCTCACGCAAGCCTTCAGGATCGTCGTAATTAGCTTCAACCTGCAAATCTGCTACTTGGAACACAGGGCAGTCAAGCGTAGGATCAAGAACACCAATACGAAAACCCATATGGCGAGCTGCAATAGCCATCATGCGCCCTAACTGGCCGCCACCAATAATTCCAATAGTGGATCCTGGCATTAAACGTTCAACAGCGCCATTAGTTACTTCAGATAAGGTTGGCATTTGATTCCTCGACTTTTTCTTTTAGTTCATTGCGATATTCTGCTAGTTCTTTAGCAAGACGATTATCAGTTGTGCTTAGAATGCTTACAGCAAGCAATCCAGCATTTGTTGCTCCAGAGTTTCCAACTGCAGTAGTTGCAACAGGAATACCTCCTGGCATTTGTACTATTGAAAGCAATGAATCCCAGCCTGATAGCGCATGCGAGCGTACTGGCACTCCAATAACAGGAAGCGTGGTTTGTGCCGCAATCATGCCAGGCAAGTGGGCAGCTCCGCCGGCTCCAGCAATAATAATTTTGAAACCGTTTGAGCGAGCATTATGCGCAAAATCTGCCATTAATTCTGGTGTACGATGTGCGGAAATAACTCGTTTCATATACGGAACTTGGAATTTATCTAGAATTTCACAAGCATGACGCATGGTTTCCCAATCACTTGAGGATCCCATTACGACAGCGACGGTTGGCTTTACTTCTGACACGATGAACCTCCCTGACGTGCACTTGTTACTTTACGCAACACTAGGGAGAACTCGCCGAAGTTTATCTAAAACTTAACAAATTATTTGTTCGCTTCGCTACTTTTTGGACGCAACGATTTTACCATTTCTAGTATTTGTTTAGGATTAGCTTCCGGTAAATAGGCGTGAGTCACAGCTAGTGAAATCTGAGCTAATTTTGCAGAATCCATGTAGCAGACATATACGGAACTTGCGGATGGTTGGAATTTTTTCTTGAAGAAATATAGCGATTTGAACCCATAAGCTGGTTCCAAAATGTCAGACATCATTTCTAGTGCATGATTAATAACGTTAGAAGATTTTTGACCATTTTCGTTCAATGTGTCTTCGTTTATACCAGCTAGAGGTGCTGCAGAAAGGCTCATAAATTCTACAGAACAGTCTGGGTTTTCTAATCCTTCATCTCTTAAACGTTCTGCCATTCTAGCAATTAATAATTCCATAATCCCATTAGGACTATCTGTGCGGTGACGCATAAAATCAAGTGTCCAACCAATGATTCTATTATTCCTATACGTTGGCATCCAGCTAGTTACTCCAAGTACCCTGCCGTCTTCATTAATAGCGTATAAAATTTTGACGCGGTTATCCTGAAGTTCGTCAAGTCCACCGAGAGTAAATTTCATTTCTGGAAGAGCTTTTAACTCTGCCCATTCTTCTGAAATTTCTACAATTTGTTGCTGTATGTCCCAAGAGGCTTCGTTATAAGTTGTAAGTACGTCGGCAATTCCATCTCGTTTTGCTTTGTTTATAGCTGTACGAATATCTTGCCATTTTTTCCCTCGCGTCTGCCAAGCATTAGGGTCTACTAGCATGTCTGTTCCGACTTTAATAGAAGTAAATCCAAGTTTTTCTAGTTCTTGACGCGTTTTATCGTGCACAGCATAGAATGCTGGAGACCACGAATTTTGTTCGCATAATTTAATAAATCCTCGAATATCTTGCGAATATTCTTTTTCATCTCCAAAAGGCTCTGTAAGAGTGAGTGCAATACCGTAATTTAGTCTATAGGCGATTGCAGATTGCCCGCTTTGAGAGAACCAATAATGGTTATTTGCCCAAGTCGTCATAAAGCTCATTGTGTTTCCGCCAAGTTCTACTAATGAGCTTGCTTTTTTTCTATCGTTTTCGCTTGTAGAGATGCTGCTGCGGAACCACGTAAAGCAGACAATAAACAATATTGCCCAGAATATCACGCCCACGCTTTGTGCTAGTAAAGAAGATAGAGGTGTTTCAGTGCGAAGCATTGCGTTAGATCTGTTTCCAAATCCCATAGGCATCCAGCGCCCTGGTAAATCTCGCAATAAGTGGTAAACATCAGCAGATGGAGTAAATTCTTCAGGTATCATAAGACCAAAAGCAACATATCCAGCGCCAGTTATGTACAATGCTATAAAAATCGCTATTAGTCCCAAACGTGCCTGTAGTTTGCTCGTATGAACAGAAAAATGCTTTAAATTAATTATCAACAAAATAGTAAGCAATAATGGTGGGAGAGCTGTAAGCATAAAAGCAACAGCAACAGCATTATGTTGATGTTCCAAAATATTTTGTTTTGTGGCAATTAAAGGCAAAACAGTGAAATACATTCCTGCATATAGCACAGTTAGTGCGTTTATAAATATAGAAGTTAATGCAGCTAGTCTACGCCCTCGTAACATTCCCCACGCAATAATCATCAGTGTGATGCTTGGTAATAGAATGCGAATCCATAATCCGCCAATTGCAGCGTGATGTAGACCTGAATGAAGAAAACAATTATTTGTGCTGTAATTTGTCATGCATCGCGTAAGCCATGTTTTAGAGCCTAGTTGCGGTGACATAAACAAACCAAGAGTAGTAAGAATTCCTGCGTGAGAGCGCGAAGATAATGCCAACACTGGACCTAATGCAATAATGCTCTGAGCTACTGCAAAAAGCCTGCGAATTTCGTAATCTGTACCTTCCCACCAGTTTACACTTCGTTTAACGCCTTTTGTTTTGCTCATAATATTGCCGATGATGTGCCCTGTAAGAGCTGCAATAATAGTGCAATAATCGCCAGGATTTCCACTATAAAGAAGCATTGCTGAAGTAGTAGCGTATCCAATTACTAAAGTTCTTCTGCGCCACAAAATAGATTCGTAAGATGCAGAAGCCATAAAAGCGCCAATAAACAGTGTGAATGGAGATAGTCGAATAGGAATCTTGGTAATCCAATGCATGTTTCGAATAATGATTGAAAGATTACCTATGATTGTTAATCCTACAATTATGCCAATAAGTGTGCTAAATATTGCAATATAAATAATATTGAGTCTACTTATACGAGTTTCTGCAACGCCAATAAGTACGGCAACAAGTAAACAATTAACCATAAGAGATGGCATATTATTTACGAAAATAAGCGAATGACATACTTTTATCAGCAGCTCTGTGACGTTTCCGTGCCCGAAGAATAGGCTTGGACCTTTTGAGCGATGATGCCGCATAAACAATTGTGCAAGAGTAGCGCTTGTGCCATAAGTATAAAAATGCATAAGCGTTAATACAACCCAATGTATGCAATTTATAACAATAAAAATGCACGTAAGTGTTAATGCAAAAACTTTATGTTGCATCCAAGCTATGAAATCGTGCATCAATATTTTTGTATGCCGAATTGCTGAATGTTTAGAATCAGAATCATTTTTCTTACAACGTTTATGAAAGAAAGACAGCATCATATTAGTCTCGATTCACCTGCTGGTTGATAAGAATTTGTACATTTTGGTAGGTATTAAGTTTTGGTGCAGTGCTTGAAATACCTGTTTTTTTGCAGAATTGATCAATTGCTATTTTTAATCCAGCTTTTACTGTGTGCCAATCATGACCATTGCCTTGAGAAAGCATGGTTATAACATTCATTCCAGCGCGATGTGCGCTTAATGCAATGGTTGCCTGATTCGCTTGAGATTTAGTATCCCATGAGCCTGCAATAGCGTAATAATTTTGTTTCAAAGGAGCATTTTTACGCATTATCACACTAGGTACGTGTCGCTCATATTCTGATGTGTTTCCATTGAAATAATGATTAATTGTTTCTTGGCGATTCTTATACGTTGGTTCTAGTTCCCCTCCGGCAGAAAAAATGTTTCCGAATATATCAGGGTGAGATGGAACTAGTTGCGTTGAGCAAGTGCCTCCTTGTGAGAAGCCGCCCATAAGCCACATTTTAGGATCTTTGCTTACTGGCAAATGTTTGCGTATCCATTTAGGAACATCATTAATTAAATATGTTTCTGCTTTGCCGAACACATGTGTATCCGCACAAAGAGAATTATGCGAAGATTCACCATTTTGGTCAGGAGCTACAACAATAGGTGCAAGACCGTAGTGATCTTTCGCGTAATTGTCTAAAGTATTTGCAATATCGCTTGCTGCAAAAAAGTGATTAGGGCTACCAGGTTGTCCTGCGAACATGACCATAACTGGCAGTTTTGGTGGTTTTTTAACAAGTGCAGCAGGTGGCAAGTATACGTTCGCTATTCTAGCATTGAAATGTGAAGCAGTGTTAGGGATATAAACTGAACGAACAATACCTTTTTTAGGAAGTTTTGGCAGTTTTTGTTGGGCTGCTAACTCTCTCCACTGCTTAATACTAGAGGATGCGGATTTTTGCTTATTAACTTCTAGTTTTGGAAAACCGCCCATTCCAAATATTGAACCTATTGTCGTATATTCCCCATAAATCATGTCTACATGAAGAGCTGTGCTTGCTAACGTCAAGATAATAGCTATTACTGCAACTAGTTTCCTCCATTTGTGTAAGAAAACAAGTGCTGTTGCTGCAAAACCTATAAGCCCGAAGCCGCATGCAATAGAAAAAATAACGAGCCATCCAAGACTTACTCCGAATACAAGAAACACGTCAGAAATAAGCCAAGCAATTATTCCACCGACAAAAAATGTTATGACACCTATTGCAAGCTGTATTAGTAAGTGGAACATTTTCTTGCCGCGTTTTGTTTTCATAAAAAGCAACAAGACTAAAGAAATACCATTTACGCTAAAAAGGCTTATTGGTAGCCATCCTTGCAAAAGACTCACTTTTGCCAATTGCAGCATGTTTGACTCCTATACTTTCTAGTCTAATTTGCGTACCAGTTACCAATCTAAGTGACATATACGCACAGTAATTGCCCAACCTAGTAATGTAATGCTAGTATCTGAAATTTTCCTCAATATTTGTTTTATTT
>NZ_LXJL01000080.1:0-3941 GCF_001641215.1 Gardnerella sp. 30-4
GAAAATAATAATTAAAACTAGTCTTCAACTTCATCTAATTCTTCTTCCATATGCTTTGCTTGCATAGAAAGTAAGAAGCCAGAAACTCCTGCAGCAATAATAGAAGCAACAAGAACGCCAAAACGTGCTTCAGCGGACAAATCTGCGTCAGAATACGCAAGCGAGGCAATAAGAAGAGAAACAGTGAAACCAATTCCACACGCACATGCTGTAGGCATTAAGTCTACTACGCGAAGACCATCAGGAACTTTCAAACCTAGAACACGCTTTGATATCCAAGCAGTTGCCATAATTCCAACAGGTTTACCAACAACAAGAGCAATAGTGATGGCAATCAAAATTGGCGAGAAGAACAACTCCCAAGTCAATGTTTCAAAATGCACTCCTGTAGCGAAAAGAGCGAAAATTGGAAGAGCCAATAACGCAGAAACAGGCTGAATTTTTTCACGATAGCGTTCAGCCCGAAGCGTTTTTTCACCATGAACTAAATGCGCCGGAGTTAGCAAACCCACCATTACTCCAGCTAAAGTTGGATGCACGCCAGCTTCATACATCATAATCCAAGCCATAATTCCTACTATTGCAACCAACGGCCATGGAACGCGCTTCAAACGCACTAAAGTAGTCCAAACCAAACCGCAAGCAATTACTCCAGCAAACCAATACCATGCGTTAAGAGACGAGAAGAAGACAGCAATAAGTGCTATTCCAAGCAAATCGTCTACTGTAGCAAGAGTCATAAGAAATGCGCGCAAAGCGTGTGGCAAAGTTTTTGCAAATAAAGCAAGAACAGCAAGAGAGAAAGCTATATCCGTTGCTGTAGGTATTGCCCACCCGTCACGAACCATATCAAGCGAAGGTAAAGCGCCAGAAGTAAGACGCATAATCTCCTGCCCAGCATGCAATTCAGAAAATACAGTTACTGTAGCAACAAACAGCAAAGGAGGCACAATCATTCCACCAACAGCACAAATCATTGGCATTGCAGCTGCGCGAGGGTCAGAAAGCGAACCAGCAATAAGCTCATGTTTTAAATCTAAACCAACCGAAAGGAAGAAAATAGTAAGCACGCCATCTTGTACCCAGTGACCAATCGACATGTGTATATTCGTCCACGGAATGCCTACATGAGTATGCGATACGGCTTCAAATATTGGTGCGGTTAAAGGAATATTTGCAAGCAATAAGCCGGTAAGAGCGAAACCAAGCATAATTAAGCCAGAAATTCGCTCATTATTTGCAATATTGCGTGCTACTCTCCAACTGCGTCGTATCATATTGTAAATATTTCCTCCACTAAATGCATTTATAACGTTTATAACGTTTTATAGTGCAAAATATGTGATTCGCACTTTTAAGTATAACTGAGAGGCATAAACCGAGCGAGTTGTATTCGAATTAAAAAAAAAACGCGGAGCAAAAGCTTCGCGTTTTGTTTGTGCGCCAGACAGGATTCGAACCTGCAACCTTCTGATCCGTAGTCAGATGCTCTAATCCGTTGGGCTACTGGCGCATGTTTCCAGCCTCAAGAACCATGTCCTTGTTTCCGGCAACTTGACTAATATACAACCATCCGCGCTAAAACACAAACCCCGGCGTGTCGACCGGGGTTTGTTGTTAAGAAATGCAAGAATTGATAAATACTCGCTAAGTTGTAAAGATTGAATTATGCTCTGCGCTCAAGCACTTCGTCAACCATTCCATAAGCTTTAGCTTCTGGAGCAGTCAAAATAGTATCCACTTCAATATCTTTACGGATGCGCCCAATATCTTGACCAGTATGCTTTGCAAGAGTTGATTCTAACCAAGAACGCAAACGCAACATTTCCTTAGCTTGAAGCTCAATTTCAGTAGCTTTACCAAAATCTTGACCCATTGCAGGCTGATGGATAAGCACACGAGCATTTGGCAAAATCATGCGCTTACCAGCAGCTCCAGCAGCAAGAATAATAGCAGCAGCAGAAGCAGCCTGACCTAAGCAAACAGTTTGAACATCTGGATTAATGTATTGCATTGTGTCATAAATCGCAGTCATAGCAGTCATCGAACCGCCAGGTGAATTAATGTACATCATCACATCGCGATCAGAATCCATGCTTTCTAAAACAAGCAACTGAGCCATAATGTCGTCAGCAGAAGTGTCATCTACTTGCACACCCATGAAAATAATGCGATCTTCAAACAGCTTAGTGTAAGGATCTTGCGTTTTCATGCCATATGGAGTTTGCTCGCCAAATTGAGGCAACACGTAACGATTAGTAATGCGCTGAGCAGAAGTAACGCCGCCAAAACCAGCTAAACGCTCAGCACGCGCAACAAACTTTGCTTCTTCACTTGCCATAATTACTCCTCACCGCGCATAGAAGCAGGAGTGGTCACAATTTTATCTACGAAACCATACTCCAAAGCTTGCTGAGCTGTAAACCAGTGATCGTATTCGTTATCTCGGTAAATTTCCTCTACCGTATGACCAGTCTGCTTTGCAGTCAATTCAGAAAGCGTTTTTTTCATATCCATAATAAGCTCTGCGTTAATTCGCACATCCGTAGCAGTGCCACCGACACCGCCAGAAGGTTGATGCATAAGCACACGAGCATGTGAGGTAATATAACGCTTACCAGGAGTGCCAGAACTAAGCAAGAACTGACCCATAGATGCAGCCATGCCAACAGCAATAGTTGCAACATCTGGCTCAATTAATTGCATAGTATCGTAAATTGCCATACCAGCAGTAATTGAACCTCCAGGCGAATTAATATACAACCAAATATCCTTCTTAGGATCTTCCGCAGCAAGCATTAACATTTGCGCGCAAATAACATTGGCATTCTCGTCTTTTACTTCAGATCCCAACCAAATAATGCGATCTTTTAGCAACCGATTAAAAATAGAATCAGTTGATGTAGGCGCTTCAGCCTGTTCCATCACAGGAGAAGCTGTAAAAAGCTCAGTCACTATATCTCCTTGTTACCACGTAATTATTTCTACACTACCTTGTGCGCATGACCGCATAGAAAATATTGCAAATATGATTTGAATTGAATGTTTTACGCCAAATTTCTAAAATTTTATTCATATCAACAGATGTAATTTTTACTTATTACCTCACGTTAGTATGCATTATTGAGTATATTTTTATTGGATTATCAATTCATTATAAGGAGTAATTATGGATCCTAACCAATTGCCAGACAACAACTACTCGCCTGCTCCGATGCCAAATAACGAGTATCCAAATAATGGTTACCAAAATAATACATACCCAAATAATGTAAATCCAAATAACGGATACCCAAACAATGGTTATGGAAACAATGGGTACCAGAACAACGGATACCCAAATAACGGATACCAGAACAACAATTACCCTAATAATGTAAATCCAAATAATGGTTACCAACCAAACTTATATCAGAATAATCAACAACCAGTCAACAACTATCCTGCAAACGCTTATCCAAATGCAACAAATACAAGTGCTCATAAGTCAAAATACATTTGGCTTATTGTTGTCATAGTAGTAGCAATAGTTGCAGTAGGTGGCTACGTAATTTCAACTAATCTTAAACCGCATTACAATTGCGCTGCACCAAAAAGCGCAAATATTGAAGAATACGTACATTGCCATCCAGAAGAAGCTAAAAAACTCACTAATGGATTTAATGATGCCACTAGCAGCTCACCATTCAACATAACGTTTGACACTAAAGGTGATCAGCTCAATATAAATGCAAAGTTCAAAAGGCACCTATCTGATTTAGAAATTACAGCGTTAAAGACTGGAATGCAAACATACGGCGATAGCCTCTCGAACTTGATGCCACAATCAGCATCGGATGAAATGAAAGAAAAAATTATTGCACCAATACGCATACATTTCTCCTTCTCAAACGATGATGGAACTTTTATCGCAGATAAAGAATTCAGTTCTAATAATTAAC
>NZ_LXJL01000081.1:0-3816 GCF_001641215.1 Gardnerella sp. 30-4
ATATATTATTTATACTTACAGCACTAATTTAGTGACGAATCTTGCGAAGAGCAGTACCCATGCCAGCAAGAGCAGAAGCAACGACAGCAATCACAGCTACCGCGGCACCGGTCTTAGGAAGCTTAGCCTTAGCTGGAGCAGCTGGAGCTGGAGCAGCCGGGGCTGGCTTCTTATCATTCTCATGGAAATTGCTGGTAAGAGCTCTGTTGTACAAAGTCTTTGTAGCAGGCTCGCAAACTACAGTGCCCAAAGCGTTCTTGTAGCAGTGATTCATATCAGGAACCTGGGTAGGGTCATTGTAACCCTCAGGATTAGCAGGAGCCTGATGAGTCTCTGGATACAAATTCTCACCGTTCAATGGATCTGGAGTACCGTACTCAAGAACATGAGTATCGATTTCATCATCAGCCATCGCTGGAGCAGCAAAAGCACAACCTGCAAGCAAAGTAGCAGCTGCAGCGAAAGCTGCAATGGTCTTCTTCTTTAACATATTAGACCTTCAATCTCTTTTATCTGATCCCCGCGCAAAAGTTAGGGCTAACACGCAGAAGCCAGATACCAATATTAAAACTGGAATAAACCAACCCGGAATATACCAACTCGGAATATACCAATCTAAATTACAATAACACAGGGTACACCAATTTTTCACAAATAGAAAGTATTTTAAAGAAAAAACACTAAATAAAGGCGTTTTGTTGTAATAAACAAACTATTAGCAGTATAAGAGAATGTTTAGAACTCAATACAGAACAAACTATGGATAATCAGCAAACAGACATAATACTAAACTCAATATTAAAAAGTGAGCGTGCCGTATTCGCATACAGCACGCTCACAAATAGTTAAGCAATCATGCACTTTTGTGCATTAAAAGCTTAGTGGCGAATCTTGCGAAGAGCAGCACCCACACCAGCAAGCACAGAAGCAACAACAGCAACCAAAGCTACAGCAGCACCAGTCTTAGCCAATGGAGCAGCAACATTTGCAGCATTCTTCGTTGCATTCTTCGTTGTCTTATTGTCATTAGTATTACCAGCAACATTTCCAGCGCCGTTGCCAGTACCAGCGCCATTACCGCTAGGCTGACTTGGAACAGGAGTCAAAGGATTAATAGGCTTTGGAGTAAGCTTCTTGCTCTTTTCAGCTTCAGCAAGCAAAGCGCGAGCACCCTCAACAGTCTTAGCCTTACGAATCAGCTTAGCAGTGAAAGTGAAACCTTCCTTCTCAGCCTGCTGAGCAATCTTCTCAATCTCAGCCTTAACAATCTTCTGGAAAGCAGCCTTAGCTTGAGCAAGAAGCTTTACAGTATCAGCATCAAGCTTGCCATCCTTAGCAGCCTTCTTAGCAGCTTCTGCATTAGCGTTCATTTCCTCGTACAAAGCCTTAGCCTGGTCATAAGTCAAGCCCTTGAACAAGTCAGCGCCATTATACGCAGGAACATTATTAACTAAAGGAGCTACAGCATTATTAGTATGCCTCTTAGCAATCTCAGCTTCTTTAAGCAAGTTCTTCAAAGCAGTCAAAGTAGACTTCTTAGAATTACGAATCAGCTTAGCAACAAAAGTCAAGCCTTCAGCATCAGCCTTCTTAGCTAACTCCTCTATAGCATTCTTCTTACCCTGCGCAAGAAGCTTTGCTACAGCAGCAGATTCCTTAGACTTAGCATAATCCTTCAAAGCATCAATAACACTCTTCGGCAAGCCAAAACGCTCAGCCTCAGCAATAAGCGCATCCTTCTTAGCCTTATCTTTAGATATTGCTTCTTCAACCTTCGCTCTTTGAGCGTCAAATAAAGCTTTTTGGGCAGGACTAATCTTCTTATGATTCTTCTTCAATTGAGCTTCAAAAGCCTTAAAATCACCAAGACCAGCCATACTCGTAGCAACATCATCAGTTACATCGCTCTTATAAGTAAGAGTGACTGTAACAACGTTCTCACCAGCTTTAATTTCCGTAGGATAAGTAATAGTACCAACAGTACCAGTATCAACTACAGAATCACCCTGAGCAGGAGTAAGATCATTCTGCACCTGAGCTAAGAAACCAGCACCAATCCCAGCTACAGTATGGGTAATATCATCCTTAGTAGCACCGTACTTATCATTCTTATTGTAAAGAGTAATAGCCTTAGTCTTATGATCTGTAGTTCCTACCTTAAAGTTGAAAACAACATCTTTAAGTTCAGCAACTTGATCGCTCTGCACAGCAGGAGGATTAGCATTTGGCTTTTCTGCCATAGCAGGCGCAGCAAACACCAAACCAGAAACCAGCGTAGCACCTGCAGCAAATGCAGCAATCGCTTTCTTATTCAACATAATAAACCTCAATTTTTCTCACATAAATTGCGCGACATCATTTGTTCACGCAAATGCAAAATCAATAAACAAAATTCAGTAAATATTCAAAATGAGCTTCAATATTTTGGGAATTAATTCAATATCTTGAGCAATAACCTTCAAAACTTGGGTTATAGGCCAAAACTTTAATCAAACCCAAAATACGCACACGTACGGCAAAAGGCTTGGGAAACAAATGCCCCTAGTAGCACAATTACCCAAGCCTCTTACACTAATCAGCATCGCTTCCCTAACAAGCAACACTGATTCAACACTCAACAGCTAACTTACAAACACTATCCACGCTCGCACTGTGAAGAAAGAGATTTGGCAAAACAGTGAAAACGCATAATAAAATCTGTAAGTCGCCTGTGGCATAAAACTTAAACAGTCTCATGCCACAAGTTGAGTGAAAAATTATTCACTAAATTTAGTGACGAATCTTGCGAAGAGCAGCACCCATACCGGCAAGCACGGAAGCAGCAACAGCAGCCAAAGCTACAGCAGCGCCGGTCTTAGCCAATGGAGCAGCGGCAGCTGGGGTCTTAGCTGCAGCAGTCTTAGCCTCAGCCTTAGCAGCAGCCTTCTTAGCTGGAGCCTTCTTACCTGGGAAGTTTGGTTCCTTCTTCATAGCATTCAAGATATCCTTGGCACCAGTGTCGCAGCTCTGATCCTTAGCGTGATCGCGTGCGGAATCCAACAAGGCAGCAGCGCGAGTACGGTTGTTATCAGCAACCTTGAGCAAAGCTTCTACCTGAGCCTGAAGCTGCTGGACTTCGTGAGCCTCAACGTAATCACCCTTAGCAAGGGCATCCTTCATATCCTCAGCAAGCTCAGCCTTGAGATCCTTAACAGTAGCTTCAACATGACCGTAGTGCAAAACAGCCTTCTCAAGCTTACGACGAATATCCTTCAAGTAAGCGCAGGTGTCACCCATACCCTTGATGAGGTCATCCCAGCCGTGAGCCTGTGTAGCTTCAAGCTTTTGGAGAAGAGCATCATAAAGGTGAACATTGGTCTGCGCACGCTTCAAAACCTCTACGAACTGACCCTTGTAGTTATGCTGAAGCAAATCAGAGTTGATTGGATCATGGCTTTCTGGATCAGCTGCAGGAGTACCAGGAACACCATTATCAGACTGCTGACCAGTTGGATCAGTAGTGTGGCTGCTCATACCTGGAACCTTAATCCAGTCATCCAAGCCTGCTGCCATTGCTGGAGCAGAAAAAGCGAAACCGGAGAGGAGGGTGGCGCCGGCAGCAAATGCGGCAATAGCCTTCTTATTTAACATAATATTTTCCTTTCTTCTTCTCCTTCACGCCAAACGCGCGAAGAAAAAATTAATATTCACAACTTAAGTTTTGTGAATAACTACCAGCGCAGAGCATCCGGCTGGAAGCTGTTATTAACATACCCCCCCCCCGTTCGAAAAAGTCAAGAGCAGACACACAACTCATTAACAAAAAATATTCATATT
>NZ_LXJL01000082.1:0-3711 GCF_001641215.1 Gardnerella sp. 30-4
ATCTAGTATTGAAAGACTGTCTCTTTTTCCTCAGTTTGCGCCTGCAGTCAAGTATGAGCCTTGGAATTCACTTGGCGTGCGTCGTATAGTTGTAAAGAATTTTCTTGTTTATTACAGAGTTGTTTTAGAAGAAAATACAGTTTATATTTTGAAGGTTACTTATGGTAGGCGTAATCAACAAACTGTATTGGAACAAATAGATTTATTGGATTGAATGCTTATTAAATGTTGCATAATAAGTTATAGTTGTTCGCCACTCCGTATATAAATTCGTCAACGCTAATCAGTAAAATTACGTAGGTCGCGTGTGGTTGCGACCGTCTTGCCAATTGACGGAAGGTGAGCGGTACTTATTATGACGAACGCAATTTCTAGTTCTTTGCATCAAACTTTTTCTCGCAGCACAATTGCAAATTCTCTAGCTGGCAAAAGTGTTGTTACATTAGACGATATTTCAACTGCGCAAATACGAATGCTCTTAGACAAAGCGCGATACATTGATTCGCACCGTAAAGAAGTGGCTCACACTTGCGATGGCAGAGTGTTGGCCACTCTTTTTTATGAGCCGAGCACGCGCACTCGCTTAAGCTTCGAAACAGCAATGCTGCGTTTAGGTGGAAAGGTAATCGGTTTTGCAGGTGCGCAACTTTCTAGTGCAAGCAAGGGTGAAACTGTAAACGATACTTTGAAAGTCGTGTCTAACTATGTTGATGTTGTTGCAATGCGTCACCCAAAGGAGGGTGCTGCTTTTGTTGCAACGCAAGCTGTGAGCACGCCTATTATTAACGCAGGTGACGGCGGCCACATGCACCCAACTCAAACTCTTGCAGACTTGGCAACTATTCTCGCGCGATTTGGTCGCCTTAATAATCTCACTGTCGGCTTGTGCGGCGACTTAACTTATGGACGCACAGTTCACTCGCTTATTGAAACTTTGTGCCGCTTTGGAAACGTTCATTTTGTGCTGATTAGCCCGGATGAGCTTAAAACTCCGCAGTACGTAATCGACCGCATTAATGACACTCCTTCGTGCACTTACGAAGAAACTCGCGACTTGATGGAAGTTATTGGCAAGCTTGACGTGCTTTACATGACCCGCGTGCAAGAAGAGCGTTTTACGGATCGCGAGCAATACTTGCGACTTCGTGACACGTACATTTTGACTGAAGAAAAATTGCAAAAAGCAAAGTCGCATATGCCTGTGCTGCATCCGCTTCCTCGAATTAACGAGATTTCTGTTGACGTTGATGACGATCCTCGCGCAGCATATTTTGAGCAGGTTAAAAACGGTATGCTTATGCGTATGGCTTTGGAAAGTTCCGTTCTTGGAGACGAGCTTTGCGGCTACGAACCAACTGATTTTGTAAACGTGCCAGAAGACGAATTGCAAGCAGTTGACGCACACGGAATTTCATTAACGGATCCTCGCGTGCACGTAACAGACGTGAATGCGCCTGAAGATCTTACTTGCCCGAATCCTCGTTGCATAACAAACAGCGAACTAACTCTTAAACGTAAGTTCTACAAAGCTGATTCCGTAAGGCAAGAGTATCGTTGCATGTATTGCGACGAAGAAGCAGAAACWAAWTAAAAAATTTAMTATTTCAGTGCTTTACCAGCAGAACCTAACTGCACACAAGCTTCTACTACACGCTGAGCCATGGCTTTTTCGGCTTCACGACCCCAAGATCGAGGATCATATAACTTCTTTTCGCCAACTTCTCCGTCTATTTTAAGAACAGAGTCATAATTACTGAACATGTGACCAGCAATTGCACGAGTAAAAGCATATTGAGTGTCAGTATCTATATTCATTTTAATTACGCCGTAGCGCACAGCTTCAGCAATTTCTTGAGCAGTAGAACCAGATCCGCCATGAAATACCAGCAGGAACGGCTTTTTAGAAGCGCCAAAGGTGCGAGTATCACAAATATTTTGATAGTTCTGATATACAGTTTTTTGGATTTCTTGCAATAATTTAGGATGCAGTTTTACAACGCCAGGCTTATAGGCTCCATGAACGTTGCCAAAAGTAAACGCTGCCATATACCTGCCACGTTCACCCAAGCCAAGCTTATCTACAACACGCAAAGCATCTTCAGGCGTAGAATACAATCTCTCGTCAATATCAGCACGATGCCCGTCTTCTTCTCCGCCAACAGCACCAATCTCAATTTCAAGAATTGTGCGAGATTTTTGCGAAGCGTCAAGCAACTGTTCTGCAACGTCTAGATTATGTTGCAAAGGCACTGTTGAACCATCCCACATATGCGACTGGAATAACGGCTCTTCGCCTTTTTTGACTTGTTCTGTTTCATAAGAAATTAGTGGTTTAATCCAACCATCTAAATATTGCTCAGCACAATGATCTGTATGAAGCGCAATAGTAATATTAGGGTATTGAGCTGCCACTTCGTGCGCAAACTTTGCAAATGCTATTGAACCAACAACACGATTATTGAGAGATTGACCTGAAAAATAAGCAGAACCACCGACAGAAACTTGAATAATGCCATCAGATTCAGCTTGAGCGAACCCCTGCAAAGCTGCATTAAGAGTTTGCGTACTAGTAACATTGATAGCAGGGTATGCGTAGCCACCTCGACTTGCAGCATCAAGCATATGCGCATAACGTTCAACAGTTGCAATAGTCATACTTGTATTATCCGCCTTTATTACTCAGATAGCTATGCATATGCACAAAAACATTACATACTGGTATGCGAAAATCTATCTTCAAAATCTACAAACTGATTGTGATTCTATAGTTCAGCTCAATTAAAATAACAGAAACATCTAATCTCAAAACTGCATTTGCTGATGACGTTTTTTAGCCTCAGTAACAACAAACTCGTGATATTTCAACGCAATCGAAGAATCTAATCCGGCATTTTCCGCAATATTTAGCAAACTTTCTATTTGCTGCTGCTCTCTTTTAGAATCCTCAGGAGCAAATCCAGCTTCAGCCTTCAACTCACCAATTCGTTTCGTAGTTTTAAACCGCTCAGCAAGCAGCGCAATTATTGCATTATCAAAATTATCAACAGATTGACGCAACACAATAATCTCTTCGGCAGCAACTTTGCAACATGTCGTAAGAGATGTATCGCGCGCGTCAACCGTTGTCTCAGAAAAATCACACATATTATTTAATCGAAATATGTTTGCAGAACCATAGTTGTTTCTGTACTGACAGGGACTATGCGATGAATGGTATTAATAAGTTCTTCCAATTTGCTTGGCGTAGCAACACGCACTACCAGCATAAAACTTGGACTACCAGTAATCGAATAGCAAGCTTCAATACCAGAAATATCACGCAATTTGTTAGGTATTGTAGCTTCCTGCCCAAAATCAAGTGGCGTAACAGACACAAATGCACTTACAGGTAAACCACGACGCTCATAGTCAATTAACGCGCGATAACCGGTAATAACACCTTTACGCTCAAGCTTTTGCACTCGAGATTGAACCGCAGAAACAGACAAACCCGAAGCCTTAGCCAAACGAGTTAACGTCGCTCGGCCATCATGCTCGAGAATATCAACAATGATTGCATCAGTTGAATCCATAGCTATACTAGTTTCAGCTTTATGAGGATTTCCAGCCATACGTCCTCCATTCTCCAGTCGACGCTGAATTGAGAATCTAAAACGAATCTATGTAGCGCCACATTGCAGTCTCTTTTATGGCTGTCTCTTATACACATCT
>NZ_LXJL01000083.1:0-3190 GCF_001641215.1 Gardnerella sp. 30-4
AATGAGCATTTTTTATAATATTTGATATGATTGCTGTGAGGTGGTATGTATGGAGGAATTACAAGGCATTGGCGCTAATGCTACGTGGGTAGCTAACAATATTCTTCAGCGTGCATTTCGCGATAAAGTTGACGTTTCGCCAATGAAATTGCAAAAGCTATTGTATTTTGTAACGTGTTTATATCAAAGAAAAACTCGCAAGCGTTTACTGTCTGAGCCTTTCCAGCAATGGAAGTATGGACCAGTGTGCCGTAGTGTTTATGATGAATTCCATGTATTTAGAGGCAATCCTATACGTAAATATGGGAAAGATTCAGCTGGCAACATGTACCGCATCGATGAAGATAACAATAAAGAATTAGGAAAAGTTCTTGATTTTGTCTGGGGAATGATGCGTAATATGTCGGCTGTGGAATTAAGTCGTATTACTCATCGTAAAGATTCGGCATGGAGTAAAGCTTATGAGAAGGAAGACCTTTATATTGATGAGAATGATATGACTAACGATTATACATTCGACGACGTTATGGGGGCTTAAAATGCCTAATGCTATACCTGATAATATTACAGAAGATGAGCCTCCTGCTAACAAAGAAGATAATCAGCTCAATAATAACGACGATAGTCTACGTACGCAAAGTATTACTCCAGCTCAAAAACAGGCTTGGAATACCGAAAATTTCAAAAACAGTAGTGCGTATTCATTGATTAGTATATGCGTATTGGATATAATCATTCTTATTTTTATTGCTTGTTTCTATAAAGATGCTCGATCTACTACAAACATGGGTATTGACACTCTTAAGACATTTGCATTAACTGCTATGGGATTTCTTTTTGGACGGACAAGCAATAATAATAAAAATTAAGATTTTTGCATTTTCAGCGCCTTTTTGCGTATTTTTAGCCTAAAGTAGCCGTGAAAGTAGCTGAATTTGATTTTCTGGTGGCATTTGGCTGATTATTGTTGCTTGTCTTGTTTTGTCTATTGCTTTGAGTGTTGTTACTTGTTGATCTAGTGTGAGTGCTGCTAGTACTGCTATGAGTGGGTCTTTTTCTTGATTTTGTGTAGGTCCTACAGTTTTTTGTGTTTCTACGTTTTGTGGTTTTATGCCGAGTTGTTCTTCTTTTGCTTGCTCATTAAGTCTAGCTGATGTCCGCTTACGTTGTGCTTGACTGATTTGCTGGTATACAGATACGGTTTTAATATCGCTATGCCCTGCGACTTCCATGAGTTCTGCAAGGCTTGCGCCTGCTTCTCCGTAGTGCGTGAGCGCAGTGTGCCTAAGGTCATGGAAGTGCATGTCTTTTAGTGACGGCATGTGTGCTATTGCGCGGTTGAAGCTTTCTCTAAGGCTTGCTGGTGCAACGAATGCTCTAGGTGTGCGAGTGTGTAGAATCAGTTCATCTGGTTTGCCGCTTTGCATTTGTTGACGCATGTGTATTTCAAAGTATTCTCGCGTCCATTCTGGTATTGGTACTTTTCTTATGCTGCTTGCTGTTTTTGGTTTGCCTACTTCAAGGCGTCGTTTTTGCCCTAAATGGTTTATGCTTTTAAGGCTTTTACTGACGCTGATTGTCATTGCGTCAAGGTCTACGTCGCTTCTGGTGAGTGCGCAACATTCACCTTCGCGTAAGCCACATGCTCCAGCTAGCATGACTCCGATGCGCAAATGTGGTGCCATCATGCTGTATATATCAACGAGTTGCGCAATGCTGATGGCAATGCTTTCGTGCCTCGTGCGTGGTTTTTTGAGTTTGAGCGTGCAAGGGTTGCGCTGTAATAGTGTTTCTCCAGCAGCATTTACTTCTTTCGTACAAGCGTAGTTGAATATGCTCCTAAGTAGTGTGTAGCAGTGCGATCGTGCTACTGTATTTCTTCCTGTAAGTTCGTCACAATCGAACGCATCGTACCAGTTTTGTATATCTTTGCTTGTGATTGTTTTGATGCGTCTTTCTCCAAATGCTGGTAGTAGGTAGTTGCGCAATCGTCCTTCTTTGTGCGATTGCGTGGTTTCTTCCAGCCTGCTTCCGTCTGGTTTGCGCTGATTTTGCATATAGTCGTCTGCTAGCTGTGCGAATGTAATTGAGCTTTTATCTATCTCGTGGCGATTTAGTTTAGCTGGGGGAGTCCATGTGCCTAATGCTATTTCTTTTTCTGCTTGAGCAAGCCATGCTTCTAGCTCTACGCGGTAGGCTGCTGGCAAGGTGCGCGTGAATTCTTTTGGTAGTGACGGGTTTTCTGCTAAGGCTGCTGGAGGTGTTGAGTAACGTGCAACGTACGCAGCACCGTATGATCGTGTTACTTTTTTAAGCCTTCCAAAACTACGCCGTGCCATAATGCATACCCCTTCGCATTAACCAATTTTTAGCACTTAGGGCAATGAAGGGCATCGATTTTCTGAAGGTCATTTTTCAATGCCCTCTATAATGCCCTTCATAATGTATTATATCGTATCAAAATGTATTATTTTGCACAATTCGATATTAAAAGCTTTTGAGTCTAAAGCATTGGAAACATTGGGATTTGCTACAAAAAACGCCACTGTGTGAGCAGTGGCGTTGTTGCGTTTGTGGAGTCGCGGGGAATTGAACCCCGGTCCGGTGACCGTACCCTCGGTCTTCTACGTGCGTAGTCTGCTGGCCGTGCGGCAGTTTTTCTGCCCCCATGTTATCGCAGACAATTCATGGCGAGCATATCTACAGTCAAAGTCCCTGAATTGTCCTGCAGCTCGGCAATTCAAGCAAGTCTTCTTATGACGTTCAGCACCACTCCGAAGACGTGAGTGGGTGAACGGAGCAGCTGCTCACTGGTTAATCCTGGCGCGAAGCTCAGGCAGCGAGAGCGAACTCAGTGCGATTAGATTTAGCACTTATTCTTTTGCGAAAGGACGTTTACGAGTGGACTTCCGCATTCTCGGCACGCTTCCCCGCGGCGAACAGATCGCCGTCGAAACCGATCGACCCCTTTTGATTTTTCAAACAATTGTTGCTCTAGAGCACACATTTCTACATTGTATCATATTTTAACGCGACGAACTGCTTGAGCACTTATTCCTCACGGCATAGTCGTTCGGATGATTTTTTTTTGGGGGGGGGGTATTGATTAGTATACTATTAGTTAGGTGATTTTATTTGCCAAGCGTAAATATGAGTTGTAGTTGATTTGTAATGAATAAAAGATTATAAC
>NZ_LXJL01000084.1:0-2949 GCF_001641215.1 Gardnerella sp. 30-4
AATATAAACAAAAGGCGACTGCACTTCATACGCAATCGCCTTAAATGTTTTTATTTTGTAAGTTTTAAAGCAATCGTAAGAATATTTAAAACTTACTACTTAACCCGTTATCATACAGTTGTTGAGTAATTAGACATCTGCTGAAGGAATGGAATTGTAGATGCGGCCCAAGGGAAAATCCACTGGAATAATGCTAATACAATGAAGAAATAAATCAGAATCGAAAGAATCCAACGAATCGCTGTAATACCTGGTTGTATGCGCAAAAGACCGCCAAAAATGCTTGCATCAGGCTTTTTCTTTAATCCAGAATGAATAGCGCGAAGTTCTGGCCATTGCCAAGCGATTGCTCCTGCTGCGAAAATCATCACATACACTAATAAAACAACCACCATAACTGGCACTAGTGAAGAAAGATGAGAAACTAGAGATTGTTGCTCATTGTTAATAAACTTCACTTTTCCTTGCTCATCAATAGTAGAAAGTTCTTTTGGAATGCCATCGCTAATCTTTGCCCAATAAGCGAATTTTGCGTAGCTAATCCAGCGATGAGTTGCAGCAGTATACTTAGGTTCGCAAGTTGTAAGAGTAAGCATACGTTTTGTTGGTTTCTCACCAGGATGATCAGGATTTGCATCAATAACTTCACCGTGATCTGGTGTAACAATCTTGTAAGAAGTGTACTTATAGACGAACCAATAATCCTTTGTACGAACTACTATTGCGTCGCCAGGCTTCAGTAAGTCTACATCTCCCAATGGCTGACCATAACCATTTCGGTGACCTGCTACTGCGAAATTACCTATTGCGCCAGGCATTTGTGTGGTTGGATAATGACCTAAACCACGCTTGCTTAAGATGTCTGGCGTAATGCCTTCTACAACATTTCGTTCCCACTGATTTCCAAAACGTGGTATGTATAAACGAGCTACAAGGTCTTCAGACTTTGGTTTGCTTAAAGCAGGTGGGTCAGTATTCTGTGGTAAAGCAATCTTCGTTTTATCGCCAGTTTTTGGGTTTTGCCAAGATATTGCTTGACGCGCCTCTACTTGAGTGTGCTCAGCCTGCTCTCCAGTCCACCACATTTGCCATGCAATGTACAATGCGCAAATAACTGCAAAAGCTATCAACAGTTCGCCAATAATTCCAGCGGCTTGCCACCAGAAATTCGAGCTGCTACGCTTCGTTTTTCCTTCCTGCATATTAGCAGATTGCATAGTGTGCTACTCCTTTATTGATGTATGAAGACTTTGCAACATATTTTATTTGTTTAGCACTTTAGGAACTGTTGCGTACCTTAATGGTTGCAACAAGGCCGATGCTTCGGGGAATCGCAGATTATTCTTTTTCTCCACTTTCCATCCTAATCCAAACGAACTTACATACTCCTTGTAGGTGTGTATGGCTGGTGAATTGTTTAGAGCATCAACCATGCTATCCATTGGACCAATAGCAGATATTTTATACGGTGGCGAGTACTGATGACCTTGCAACATAAGAACGTTACCAATACAAACAACTGCGGAGTTAAATAATACTCGCTGATCCTGAATAGTTATTGCTTCTGCTCCGCCGCGCCACAAAGCATTTACTACAGCTTCAATATCTTGCTGGTGGATTACGTAATCATTAATATTTCCGGATGTTCCGGAACCATTAACTGCGCCTTTCCATAGAGGAGAGTCGTTAAGAGTTACAACAATTCCAGGTCCTTCAAGTTTTGGAAGTACGGTACTACTTCCAGTATCAGAAGATTCTTTTCCTTCACTAGTGCTGCTGCCGAGCGTTTTATTAAGTAAATTAATTTTAGAATCTAAAGATTTTATATCTTCTCGTAAATTTTTTGTGCGCTGCGAATTTCTTTCAACCATTTGACTCGTATTAGAAGTCACAAAAGCAGAGCGGTTTACGCGCAAATTAAGAACGAATAAATAGCCGGTAAGAAATACTGCAACGGCAACAGCAAAACTGCTTAACAGCGAGTGTTGAGCACGATGTTTCCCAGTTCTCTTAGCCATATTTTATCTTCATCCTTCACGCGTTCGAGTGTAACCACTATTATAGCGTGTAGCCGATTGATTGGAGAGTTACAGTTATGGCTGATGAAGAATTGCACACGACTGCAGCTGACGACGCTGCAAAGAAGAGCGATACGTCAAATGAGAATACTTATGGCGTTCCTATGGACGAAGTTGAAGCAGTGTTGAATGCTACTGCGGATAAAGCAACGCTTTCTCCACAGATTCAGCAAATGATGCAGAGACAAGCTGAAAATAGGCGACGTGTCGAAGAAAGCATTAAAGGCACAAAAGCTAATGCTGCATGGTTTGTGCCGCTGTTCTGCACATTAATGGTCGTTGGATTAATTTGGGCTGTTGTTTATTATTTGAACCCTGTGCTTCCAATTCCTGGAATTGGTGCATGGAATTTAGTTATTGCATTAGTAATAGTAATGACTGGATTCATTATGACAATGTGGTGGCGTTAGTCTGTAAAACAAACTGTTTAATATGTTTTAAAAGTAGCTATGCAAATGTTGCGTAGCTACTTTTTTGTTGCTGCTACTGCTCGAATAAGTATGTGATTTTTATTGTTATCAGTTGTTGCAATAATTCTTGTATTTCCGCCATCTTGTAGGTTTAATTTTTTGCGCAATGCTTCTACAGGTATTGGAAAGTTACGAGTAACAATATTTGCATGAGTAATATCAGCAAAAGTTTGTTTTATTTCGCGTTTATTCATGCTGCATACATTTTCAATTTTCCATGTCTTTCCTGGAAATTCTGAGTAGTATTCTTCCGATACGTAAACATGACTATTCGCACTGATTTGTTGTATATTGTATTGAGTTTCTAACAATGAAAAACAGCCAGCTTTCATGATTGCTGCATTCGGCTCATAAACGTATTGCGACCATTCTGGCCAGTTATTTATATCTAAATTTTCATC